>NZ_JBSFWJ010000052.1:0-45210 GCF_053592695.1 Saccharopolyspora sp. NPDC002578
TCAGTGGCTTCCTCGCGAGGACAGCTTTTTCCCTCGTGGCGGAGCCACTTGGGAAAAAGATCCCGCAGCGAGGAAGCCACTGAGGTTCCGCCACCTGACCCCTACCCAGGCCAGGGACAACCTCTCACGGCCAAGGCGGGAGGTAGTCCGGGAAGTCGGTGGTGACCCTGCCTGGGAAGTCGGCGGGGCGCTTCTCCAGGAACGAGGACACGCCTTCGGCCGCGTCCGGGCTCGCGCCGAGGCCGTGGATGGCGCGGGAATCGAGGCGGTGCGCCTCGAAGGGGTTGTCCGCGCTGAGCATGCTCCACATCAACCGCCTGGTCGCGGCGACCGACACCGGAGCGGTGTTGTGCACGATCTCCGCCGCGAGCTCCCGCGCGGTGGCGAGCAGGTCCGCGGCCGGGACCACGCGGGAGACCAGGCCGCCGGACTTCGCCTCGGTCGCGTCGAAGATGCGGCCGGTCGCGGCCCACTCCATCGCCTGCGAGATGCCGACCAGGCGCGGCAAGAACCACGTGGAGGCCGCCTCCGGCACCAGTCCGCGGCGGGCGAACACGAACCCGAACCGGGCGGCCGCACCTGCGAGGCGGATGTCGGCGGGCAGCAGCATCGTCGCGCCCACCCCGACCGCGGCGCCGTTGACGGCGGCGATCACCGGTTTCTTCGATGCCGCGATGCGCAGCGAGCAGGTGCCGCCGCCGTCGCGCGGCACGCCGTCCTCGGTCAGGCCCGTCGCCCGCGACTCCGGGTCTCGGGAGTCGTAGTCGAACGTGCCCGCGCCGCTGCTGAGGTCGGCGCCGGCGCAGAACGCCCGTCCCGCGCCGGTGAGGATCACCGCGCGCACCTCGTCGTCGGCGTCGGTGGCGTCGAAGGCGCCGAGCAGTTCGCGGCGCATCACGTCGGTGAACGCGTTGAGCTTCTCGGGGCGGTTCAACGTGATCGTGGCGACCTGCTCGTGCACCTCGTAGGAAATCTGCTGGTAGGTCAACCCACACCTCACATCCGCGACGGAGCGTTCAACGGGAATTTCTTGCGGAACCCTGCTGATCCGGACGACGAGGACCGCTCGGCGGTGCTCGTCCGTCCACCACGCCCGCCAAGGCTGCCGCCGGAGTCGTGCGGGGACTACACGCCCATCAGGTCCGCCAGCCGCAGCCGCCGGTCCCGTTCCGAGCCGAAAAGGACCTCGGAGGTCTTGGCGCGCTTGTAGTACAGGTGCGCGTCGTGCTCCCAGGTGTAGCCGATGCCGCCGTGCAGCACGACACCGTCGGCCGCCGCCCGGAACGCGGCCGGAGCGCAGAAGACCTGCGCGACGGCGGCGGCGATCGGCAGCTCGTCCGGGTCCTCGTCGGCGGCCCACGCGGCGTGGCGCAGCACGGAGACCGCCTGCTCCCAGGAGCCGTGGAGGTCCGCCAGCGCGTGCTTCACGCCCTGGTAGGAGCCGATCCGCCTGCCGAACTGCACCCGGACCTTCGCGTACTCGGTGGTCATCTCCAGCACGCGGCGCATCCCGCCCACCTGCTCGGCGGCCAGCGCCACCGCGGCCAGGTCGTCCACGCTCGACCGCACCGCGTCCGGGTCGGCCGTGTCCAGTCGCGTCGCGCGAGCGCCCGAGAGGTCGATCCGGGCGAGCCGCCGGGTCGGGTCGAGGGCGCGCAAGGTCGTGCGGTGCACTCCGGACGCCGTCGTGTCGAGGGCGAACCAGCCGGTGCCGTCCGGCGTCGCGGCGTGCACCAGCACCACATCGGCCACGTCACCGGAGATCACCGGTGCGAGCCTGCCGTCCAACCGCCAGCCACCGTCGCGTTCGGCGGCCTCGGCGCCGTGCGCGACGGTGCCGATGAGCTCCCCCGCCGCCAGCGGCGGCAGGTACCGCTCCCGCATCCCGACGTCGTCGACGGCGTTGAGCACGTCGACCGCCAGCACCGCCGAGGCGAGGAACGGGGACGGCACCAGCGTGGCGCCGAGTTCCTCCGCCACGACGGACCGCTCGACGTGCCCCGCGCCCGCTCCGCCGTGCTCCTCGGCGACGACGAGCCCGAGCACGCCGAGCTCCGCGCCGGCACGTCGCCACAGCACCCGGTCGAACCCGTCGGCGGTCTCCAGCACGTCCCGGACCCGCTCAGGCCCGGCCTGGTCGGCGAGGAAGTCGCGCACCGCCGTGCGCAGGTCCTCCTGCTGTCCGGTCAACACCAATCGCATGTGCGCACTCCCGGGTTCAGGTGGTTTCGCGTTGCGTGCCGACGCGGAGGTCGCGGAACGGCACGTCCCGATCGACCTGGGGTTCCTTGGGCAGGCCGAGGATCCGCTCGCCGATGATGTTGCGCTGCACGTTGTTCGTGCCACCGGCGATGCTGGAGGCGGGCACCGCGTTGATCGCCACCGCCAGTTCCTCCGCCGCCTCGTCACCGGGTTCCCAGGCCACCGCGTCGGTACCGGCGATCTCCCCGGCGGCGTGCAGGGCCTGCCACAGCAGCATGGCGCCGCCGAGCTTGCCCACCGAGCCGCGCGCGCCGGGTGGGGTCCCGGACTCCGCTTCCTGGCGCAGCCGGACGCTGAACAGCTCCAACGCCCGCTCCGCCGCGTGCAGACCGGCGAGTTCGGCGCGCACCTGCGGGTCGGCCGCGGTGCCGTTCTCACGCGCCAGCCGCGCCAGGTTCGCCGCACCCAGCGGCTCGTCGCGGCGCCGGGTGGCGCCGCCCAGCGAGACCCGCTCGTGGCCGAGCATCGTCACCGCCGCGCGCCAGCCCGCGCCGACCTCGCCGAGCACCGCGTCCGCGGGCAGCCGCACCTGGTCGAAGTGCACCTCGTTGAACGGGCTCCGGCCGGTCATGTCCCGCAGCGGGCGCACCGCGACGCCCGGGGCGCGCATGTCCACGATGAACATCGTCAAGCCCGCGTGCTTGGGCACGTCCGGGTCGGTGCGGGCCAGCAGCGCGCCGAAGTCGGCGTGCCGCGCGCCGGAGGTCCACACCTTCTGGCCCGTGACGATCCAGTCCTCGCCGTCGCGCACGGCCTTCGTCCGCAGGCTCGCCACGTCCGATCCGGCGTCGGGTTCGGAGAACAACTGGCACCAGATCTCCTCGCCGCGCAGCAGCGGCCGGACGTAGCGCTCCCGCTGCCGGTCGGTGCCGAGGTCGACCAGCGTCGGCCCGCACATCCCGAGGCCGATCACGAACGGCCCGGTCGGCAGGTCGTGCCCGGCGGCCTGCTCCCGGAACGCCTGCTCGTGGGCGGCGGTGGCGCCTTGGCCGCCGCACTCGGCGGGCCAGGTGATGCCGGCGAAACCGGCGTCGTAGAGCGCGGCCTGGAACTCCCGCGCGACCGGGATCAGCTCGGCCGGCTCCAGCTCCGACCAGTTCGCGGGTATCGCCGAGTCCAGGAATTCCCCGGCCCGCCGGGAGAATTCGCCGAGCGAAGCGGCCTCGGCCGCCGCGCCGGATCCGGTCGGCTCCGTCATCTGCGCCACCGTCCCTGTCCGAAGTCCGTGCGGAACGTTCTTTCCGCTGTGCTCGTCAGCGGCGGAACCGCTGCTTGACCAGGTCCACCACCGGCTGCGCTTCCTCGGAGCGTCCCACCGGGCAAGTCCGCCGGGAACGACTCGGTCAGAGCCGTTCCAAGATCGTCGCGTTGGCCTGGCCGCCGCCCTCGCACATGGTCTGCAGGCCGAACTCCGCGCCGCTGTCGCGCAAGTGGTGCACCAGGGTCGTCATGATGCGCGCCCCGCTCGCGCCCAGCGGATGCCCGAGCGCGATGGCACCGCCCAGCGGGTTGAGCGACTTGACGTCGGCACCGATCTCGGCGAGCCAGGCCAGCGGCACCGGCGCGAACGCCTCGTTCACCTCGAAGGCACCGATACGGTCCACCGACAACCCGCTGCGGCGCAACGCCTTCTTCGTCGCGGGGATCGGCGCGGTCAGCATGATCACCGGATCGTCCCCGGCGAGCACGGCGGTGTGCACGCGCGCCAGCGGGCGCAGGCCCAGCTGCGCGGCCTTCTCCCCGGTCATCATCAGCAGCGCCGCCGAGCCGTCGCTGATCTGCGAACTGTTCGCGGCGGTGATCACGCCGTCCTCGCGGAACGCGGGCTTGAGCCCGCCGAGCTTCTCGACGGTCCCGCCACGGCGGATGCCCTCGTCCTCGTCGACGACGGTGCCGTCGGGCAGCGCGATCGGCGCGATCTGCGCGTCGAAGGCTCCGGAATCCTGCGCGGCGGCGGCCTTCTCGTGCGAGCCGATGCTGAACTCGTCGAGCCGAGCGCGGCTGAGGCCCCAGCGCTGCGCGATCATCTCCGCGCCGATGCCCTGGTTCGGCGGGGTGCCGCCGTAGCGCTGCATCAGCCGCGTGCCGAACGGGTCGGCGCCGTTGACGGTGCTGCCCATCGGCACCCGGCTCATCGACTCGATGCCGCCCGCCACGACCACGTCGTAGTGCCCGGCGACGAGCCCGGCCGCGGCGAAGTGCACCGATTGCTGCGAGGAGCCGCACTGGCGGTCCACCGTCACGCCGGTCACCGTGTCCGGCCAGCCCGCCGCGAGCACCGCGTTGCGGGCGATGTCCAGGGTCTGCTCGCCGCCTTGGCCGACGCAGCCCCACACGACGTCGTCGACGACACCGGGGTCGATGCCGGTCCGGTCCACGAGCGCGTCCAGCACTTGGGCCGACAGGTCGACCGGGTGCACTCCGGACAGCGCTCCGTTCCGCTTGCCGACCGGGGTGCGCACTGCCTCCACGATCACCGCGTCGCGCATGGCGTTCCTCCCACCGAGATAAGCAGTCAACTCTGACTGTAAACGAGGTGGCGCCGTCCGGCGTTACGCCGAACGAGCGCGGTTCACACCGGTTCGGCCGCGTACCTGGCTTTCAGCACGCCCTTGACGAGCTTGCCCGTCGGCGTGCGCGGCAACTCGTCGAGGAAGTCCACGCTGCGCGGCACCTTGTAGTGCGCGATCCGGGCGCGCACGAACTCCAGCAGCTCCCGCTCCAGCTCCGGCCCGGACTCGACGCCGGGCGCGGGCTGCACCACCGCCTTCACCGCCTCGCCCATCTCCGGATCCGGGACGCCGATGACCGCCACGTCCGCGATCCGCGGGTGCAGCGCGAGCAGATCCTCGATCTCCTGCGGGTAGATGTTCACCCCACCGGAGATGATCATGAACGCCTTCCGGTCGGTGAGGAACAGGAAGTCCTCGTCGTCCAGGTAGCCCACGTCCCCGACCGTCGCCCAGTTCTCGTGCTCCGGATGCCGGGCCGCGCGGGTCTTGTCCGCATCGCCCCAGTACTCGAACGCCTGCTCCTCGCGGTCGAAGTAGACCGTGCCGACCTGGCCGACCGGGAGCTCGACCCCGTCGTCGTCGCAGATCCGCACCGTGCCGAGCACCGATTTCCCCACCGAGCCCGGTTTCCGCTGCCACTGCTGCGAATCGATGAACGTCATGCCGATGCCCTCGGTCGAGGAGTAGTACTCGTAGAGCACCGGCCCCCACCAGTCGATCATCGCCTGCTTCACCTCCGCCGGACACGGAGCCGCGGCGTGCACCGCGACCCGGTGACTGGAGAGGTCGTAGCGGTTCCGGACCTGCTCGGGCAGCTTCAACATCCGGATGAACATCGTCGGCACCCACTGGCTGTGCGTGGCGCCGTAGCGCTCGATCGCCCGCAGCGCCTGCTCCGGTTCGAACTTCTCCATCAGCACCACCGTGCCGCCCAGCGCGTGCGTCGAGGCGCAGTAGCGCAGCGGCGCCGCGTGGTAGATCGGCGCGGGCGAGAGGTACACCGAACCCGAGTCGATCCCGTACAGCTGCGAGGCGACCACCGTGAGGATGTCGCCCTCCTCGCCGACCTGGCGATCCGGGAGTTCCGGGCGAATCCCCTTGGGGCGCCCCGTGGTTCCCGACGAGTACAGCATGTCCGCGCCCCGCGGCTGGTCCGCGGGCGGCACCGGCGAGGACTCCGCCAGCGCCGCCTCGTAGTCGCCGTAGCCGTCGACCTCGCCGCCGAAGGCCAACCGGACCCGCACGTCCGGCGCGGACGCGGCCACTTCGGACGCCGCATCGGCGAGCGCGGCGGACGCGATCAGCGCCGCGGCTCCGGAATCGCCGACGATGTAGGAGATCTCGGCCGGGGTGAGGTGGCTGTTGACCGCGGTGACGTAGAGACCGGACCGCACGGCGGCCCAGTACACCTCGAAGGCCGGCAGCGCGTTGTCGGTCAGCAGCGCCACCACGTCGCCGCGCTCCAAGCCCGCTTCGCGCAGCGAGTGCGCCAGCCGGACCGACCGCTCCTCCAGCTCGCCGTAGGTGAGCCGATCCCCGGAACCCGCCATGATCACGGCGGGCCGGTCCGGGGCGGTCGCGGCATGGGCACCTGGATACATGCGGTTCCTCCTCGAACCTCGACCTCGCCGCGCGCCCGGCCGCCCACGCCGCGGGCCTCCGCCGCCCGGCGACGCGGCGGAGGCCACCGCGGCCCGGCGGCACCCGGCTCGGGCGCCCCGGACCAACCGAGCCTGGCACCGCCGCACGGCGGCGGTCAATGCCGACTGCTTCCGGGTCATGTTCAGTCCACCAGCGGGTACGCTGTCCCGGTGGTCGAGTCCGAAACGGCGAACGCACGCACCCCGAGCTCCGGCGGCGCACCCCGCACGCGCGAGGAACGCACCGCCGACAGCCGAGCGCTCATCCTCGACGCCGCCGTGGACTGCCTCATCGAGCACGGCTACGCCGGCGCCTCCACCCTCGTGATCCAGGCGAAGGCCGGAGTGTCCCGAGGGCGGCTGCTGCACCACTTCCCCTCGCGCGACGGGCTGCTGGTCGCCGCCGCGCAGCACCTGGCGAACACCCGGCTCGCGCAGACCCAGGTGCACGCCCAGCACAAGCTCGCCGAAGAACCCGAGGGCCCGGCGCGCGTCGACCGCTGCATCGAACTGCTGTGGGAGACCTTCCAGGAACCGCACTTCTGGGCCGCGATCGAACTGTGGACCGCCGCCCGCACCAACCCCGCGCTCGGCGCCGCGCTGCGCCCCGAGGAACGCGGGCTGCGCGCCGCGATCCGCGACGTCACCGACGGCATCTGGGGACCGGCCGTGCGCGAACACCCGCAGTACGAACTGCTCCGCGAGCTGCTGTTCACCAGCATGCGCGGCGCCGCGATGCCCTACGCCTTCGAAGACCGCTCCCCCGCCACCGACCCGCACTTGGCGCTGTGGAAGGGATTGGCCCGCAGGCTGCTGTTCGACCAGGAGTGAGCGGGTTCGGCGCCCTGGCGCGTGCGGCACCAGCTCGGTGGGTGCGTTCGCCCGTGAGTTCCGGCAGATCCTGAACGACCTCATGATGATCTTCGAAAGCACCGCGCCGCGATGGCCGCCGCGCGACAGCCGAGCACGCCCTCATCGCTCCGCCACCCCGAGAGCCGCAACCCTGTCCGGAGTGAACGGACCGTTCGTCCAATCCCGTTGGACAAGCGGTCCGTTCACCCACCGACCACCCGACTCCGCCGATGAGTGAACGGCCTGTTCGTCCAATCCCGTTGGACGAACAGGCCGTTCACTCCGAACCACAGCCGCACTGATGCACTGCTCATCGCGCCATGCGACGAATCTCCGCATGGCGCACGGGCTTTCCCGAGTGAACGGACCGTTCGTCCCATCTCGTTGGACGAACAGTCCGTTCACTCCGCGATCGCAGGTCTCGGCCGGAACCCGGAGGTGAGGTGAACGGCCCGTTCGCCCAATCCCGCTGGACGAACAGTCCGTTCACTCCGCGATCGCGGGCCTCGGCCGGAACCCGGAGGTGAGGTGAACGGCCCGTTCGCCCAATCCCGTTGGACGAACAGTCCGTTCACTCCGCGATCGCGGGCCTCGGCCGGAACCCGGAGGTGAGGTGAACGGCCCGTTCGCCCAATCCCGTTGGACGAACGGTCCGTTCACTCCGCGGGTCAGCGGGGTGCCATGCGGATGGAGCCGTCGAGGCGGATGACCTCGCCGTTGAGCATCGGGTTGGCGACGATGTGTTCGGCCAGAGCGCCGAATTCGTCGGGTTCGCCGAGCCGCGAGGGGTGCGGGACCTGCTCGCCGAGGGAGGCCTTGACCTCCTCGGACGCACCCGCCAGCAGCGGGGTGTTGAACAGGCCGGGTGCGATGGTGACGACCCGGATCAGGTGTTCGGCGAGGTCGCGGGCGATCGGCAGCGTCATGCCGACCACGCCACCCTTGGAGGCGGAGTAGGCGGCCTGCCCGACCTGGCCGTCGAAGGCGGCGGCGGAGGCGGTGTTGATGATGACGCCGCGCTCCTCCCCGACCGGTTCGTGCGCGATCATCCGCTCCGCCCCGAGGCGCAGCACGTTGAACGTGCCGATCAGGTTGATGTTGATGATCTTCGTGAACGCCTCCAGCGGGAACGGGCCGCGCTTGCGGCTCACGACCCGCAGCGCGTTGCCGAGGCCAGCGCAGTTGACGACCGCGCGCAGCGGCCCGAGCTCGTCGGCCACGTCGAGCGCGGCGGCAACCTGGGTCTCGTCGGTGACGTCGGCTGCCGCGAACCGCGCGGCGGAGCCGAGTTCGGCCGCGACCTGCTCGCCCTGGGACGTCGGCAGGTCCAGCAGCACGACGCTGCCGCCCGCCGCCACCAGCCGCTTGGCGGTGGCCAGTCCGAGCCCGGACGCTCCCCCGGTGATGACGGCGACGCCACCCGCGATGTCCATGCGTTCCTCCTCGCCCCGACGGGGCCGACCGAGGCCCCAGCCAGTCAGTGATGACTGTTTTCTACGGCACGCGGGGCGCGGAGGGCAAGAACCCCCTGAGCAGTCAGGGTTGACCGCCACAGGTCGACGATCGCACCATGGACACCGGACGACGCAAGCGGTCCGCACCCTCGACGACCGGCCGCCGAACGGTTCCCCCGGCTCGCAACACCCCATCGCCGACACGCCACGGCCCCCTGCCTCGTTGTCCTGACGTCACCGGATTTCGCCGCCCCATCCGCCCCTCAACGCCGAGGAACGCCGATGCACACGCCCCAGTCCGCAGGTACCGGCATGACCAGCAGCGACCAGGTCGCCCGGCACGCGCGCAAGATCCCCGACGCGGTCGCGCTGCGCTTCGGCGAGGACGGCCGCACCTACCGCGAGCTCGACGAGCGGCTCAGCAGGCTCGCGAACGCGCTGCTGGCGCGCGGGGTGCGGCCGGGAGACCGGGTCGCGGTGCTCGGGCTCAACGGACTCGAGGTCGCGGAGGCCTACCACGCCTGCGGGCGGATCGGGGCGATCTGCGTGCCGATCAACTTCCGCCTGGTCGCCGACGAGGTCGCCTACGCGCTCACCGACAGCGGAGCCGCCGCGGTCGTCGTCGACGCGCCGCTCGCGCCCGTGCTGGGCAAGGCCCGCGAGCAGGCCGACGTGCGGACCTGCCTGGTCGTCGGCGAGGACGCCACCGCAGCCGGGCCGGGCGCGGAGCGCTACGAGGACGTGCTCGCCGCGGCCGGTCCGGAACACCCCGGCATCGACGTGGACGAACGCTCACCGGCGTACATCATGTACACCTCCGGGACCACCGGCCGCCCCAAGGGCGCGGTGCTCACCCACCACAACCTGCTGCTGCACTCGTTCAGCATGATGGCGCACCTGGGCACGCCCGCCGGGGAGCGCGTCGGGATCTCCGGCGCTCCGCTGTTCCACATCGCCGGGGTCTCCGGCATGCTGCCGAACCTGCTGCTGGGCGGGAAGACGGTGCTCTCGCGCTCCGGGCGGTTCGACCCGGCGGAGATCGTGGACGTGCTGGAGCGCGAGCGCGTCTCGGACTGCTTCTTCGTTCCCGCGCAGTGGCAGGCGATCTGCGCGGTGCCGGGCGTCGCCGAGCGCGACCTCTCCGCGCTGCACCGGATCTCCTGGGGCGCCGCCCCCGCGTCCACCACGCTGCTGCGCACGATGATCGACACGTTCCCGCAGGCCCAAGTGGTGACCTCGTTCGGCCAGACCGAGTGCAGCCCGGTCACCACGTTGCTGCGCGGTGAGGACGCGTTGCGCAAGATCGGCTCCGTCGGCACGCCGATGCTCAACGTCGAGGTCCGCGTGGTGGACGTGGCGATGAACGACGTCCCGCGCGGCGAGGTCGGCGAGATCGTCTACCGCGGCCCGACGGTGATGCGGGAGTACTGGGGCAAGCCCGCCGAGACCGCGGACGCGTTCGAAGGCGGCTGGTTCCACTCCGGCGACCTGGTGCGCGAGGACGAGGACGGCTACTACTACGTGGTCGACCGGAAGAAGGACATGATCATCTCGGGCGGGGAGAACATCTACTGCGCCGAGGTGGAGGACGTGCTCGCCGGGCACCCGAAGGTCGCCGAGGTCGCGCTGATCGGCGTGCCGGACGAGAAGTGGGGCGAGACGCCGCTGGCGGTGCTCGTGGCCCGTGACCCGGCGGACCCGCCGACACCGCAGGACGTCGAGCGGTACTGCCGCGAGCACCTGGCCGGCTACAAGCGACCGCGCCACGTCACGATCCTGCCGGAACTGCCCCGGAATCCGAGCGGGAAGGTCCTCAAGACCCGCCTCCGGGCCGATCGCGAAGCGGGCGACCTCCCCGACGCGTGAGGGGCCGCCGATCGTGTTCCGCGCGGCGGCGGACCACGATCGGCCGCCGGTCAGTACCGGTCGCGCTGCCAGCTCGGAAGGCGGGAGTCGCCGAAGATCCGGCTGGCCTGCTCGGCGCTGGGCACGACGAACACCCCGGACGCCTCCACCAGCACCCGATCCGGTTCGTCCTGGGTGGTGATGGTGGCCTGCGGGCCGGTGCGGCGGTCGGTGATGGACTCCTCCGGAACCCACGCGGTCAGCCGCAGCGGTGTCTCCAGCGGAACGGGCCTCCGGTAGCGCAGCGACAGCGCCACGGTCATGCCGGGCCGCCCGAGGGCGGCGTGCGCGTGCCCGAGGATCTGGTCGATGAGCATCGCGCTCACCCCGCCGTGGGTGTAGCTGTGCGGCCCTTCGTAGGCGAGCCCGAGCGTGCAGGTGCCGACGACGACGCCGTCGCCGACCTCGACGCGCATCGGCGGTGCGATCGGGTTTCCCGGCCCGACCGCGGGGTTGTACATCCGCCTGCCCGGCTTGGCGTCGTCGATGGACGGCGCCGTGTGCCGGGTGCGGGAGGCCGCACTCAGCGGCCCGGTCAGGTCCCGCGCCTGATCGGCGATCTTGCGCAAGGTCGCGGCGTCCACCTCCGTGCTGGTGGCGGCGGCGGTGAGCGCGCGCAGCGCGTCGCCGAGTTCGCGCGCCGCGCGGGCTCGGTCCTGGTCTCGGTCCTCGCCGGAGCCTTCGGGGTCGGTCTCGGCGTCGGACTGGCGGTACGGGGCGATGGCGGTGCTCTCCTTGCTGGTCGTACGAGGCGGGTGCGGTTCGGTCACTCGCCGCGCCAGACGGGGGCGCGCTTCTCGGCGAACGCGCGGGCGCCTTCCTGGGCGTCGGCCGACGCGAACACCGGCCCCACCAGGTCGGCCTGCGCGGCGAACGCCTCGGCGTCGGTCCAGCGCACCGCGCCGGAGACGATCTGCTTGGTGGCGCGCACCGCGAGCGGCCCGTTGGCGGCGACGCGCGCCGCGAGCTCCTTCGCGCCGTCGAGCGCGCCGCCCGGTTCGGTGAGGGTGTTGATCAGGCCGTGAGCGTGCGCTTTCTCCGCGGTCAGCGGGTCGCCGGTGAGCGCGATCTCCATCGCCAGCTGGTAGGGCAGCGCCTTCGGCAGCCGCAGCAGCCCTCCTGCGGCGGCGACCAGTCCGCGCTTGACCTCGGGCAGCCCGAACTTCGCCTCCCGCGAGGCGACGACGAGGTCCGCCGACAGCGCCAGCTCGCACCCTCCGGCCAGCGCCCAGCCTTCGACGGCGGCGATGAGCGGCTTCTGCGGCGGCTGTTCGGTGAGCCCGCCGAAACCGCGGCCTGGCAGCGCGGGCCGCTCTCCTCGGGTGAACGCCTTGAGGTCCATGCCCGCGCAGAACGTGCCACCCGCTCCGGTGAGGATGCCGATGACCAGGTCGCTGCGGGATTCGAACTCGTCGATGGCGGCGGCGATGCCTTCGGCGACCGACTTGTCGACGGCGTTGCGCGCCTCGGGCCGGTCGATGGTGATCACGGCGATGCCGTCGCCGAATTCGGTGCGGACGCTGTCGCTCACGTGCTGTTCTCCTCTGTTCGCTGAGGGAATCGGCCGCCTCGCCGGTGGTTCGTCCCGCTGCGGAGCGCTGCCGGACTTCGAGTGTTACCCGCCCCCGGAAAAACAGTCAAGTCAGACCGTTCCAGGTCGATACCGGGACCCACCTGGCGATCTTCTCATCCACCCCGCCCGACGACCCGCCGACCGGGACGGCGACCGACCCTCCGGGCACGGTGCGCGAAGTGGAGTGTCGGGGGCGGGAGGGATGCTGCGGGGGCTTTCCGTTTGGGGAGCGGCGAGGGGCAGGAGGTGTCGGGTGCGGCAGGTCGCGTTGCTTCGCGGGATCAACCTGGGCAAGCACAACAGGATTCCGATGGCGGGATTGCGGGAGCTGCTGGCTCGGCTCGGCTTCGACGAGGCCGGGACGCACCTGCAGAGCGGCAACGCCGTGTTCTCCGCCGACATCTCCGCCGCGGAGTCGGAACGGGTGATCTCGGCGGGCATCGCCGAGGAGTTCGGGCTGGACGTGCCCGTGGTGGTCCGGACCCGCGACGAGCTGGCCGCGGTGGTGGCCGCCGACCCGCTGGCCGGGATCGCCGCGGTTCCGGCGCAGTACCTGGTCATCTTCCTGTCCGCGCGCCCCGATCCGGCGGTGCTCGCCGAGCTCGACCCGGCGGCCTTCGCGCCGGACGAGGTGCGGTTCGGCGAGCGCGAGGTCTACGTCTGGTGCCCGGAAGGAGTGCGGAACTCGCGGGTCCCGCAGTCCTGGTGGGAACGCCGGCTCGGCGTGCGCGCCACGGCCCGCAACTGGACCACGGTGACCCGGCTGCTGGAGCTCGCGAACTCCTGACCGTCCCGTTCCGGCGCGTCGCGGGACCACGGCGCGCCGCCGTCCGGCAAGGACGTTGTCCCCTACCGATGTGCCGCGCCGACCTCCGAGCCTGGAAGCAGGAGCCACGTGGTGACGCCGCACGGCCGGGCTGCGGTGTGGCCGAGGCGAGGAGGCGCAATGGGGCGAGCGGTGGGCATCGACCTGGGCACGACGAACTCCGTCGTGGCCGTGCTCGAAGGCGGCGACGCGACGGTCATCGCGAACTCGGAAGGGGCGCGCACCACGCCGTCGGTGGTGGCATTCGCCCGCAGCGGCGAACTGCTGACGGGACAACCGGCGAAGAACCAGGCGGTGACGAACGTCGACCGCACCATCCGGTCGGTCAAGCGCCACATGGGCACCGACTGGAAGACGACGATCGACGACAAGGACTACACCGCGCAGGAGATCAGCGCGCGAGTGCTGATGAAGCTCAAGCGCGACGCGGAGACCTACCTCGGCGAGGAGGTCACCGACGCGGTCGTCACCGTCCCCGCCTACTTCGACGACGCGCAGCGCCAGACCACGAAGGAAGCCGGTCAGATCGCCGGGCTCACCGTGCTGCGCATCATCAACGAGCCGACCGCCGCCGCGCTCGCCTACGGGCTGGAGAAGGGCGAGAAGGAGCAGACGATCCTGGTCTTCGACCTGGGCGGCGGCACGTTCGACGTGTCGCTGCTCGACGTGGGCGAGGGCCTGGTCGAGGTGAAGGCGACGTCCGGGGACACCGACCTCGGCGGCGACGACTGGGACCAGCGCATCGTCGACTGGCTGGTGGAGAAGTTCAAGGCGTCCTCCGGCATCGACCTCACCAAGGACAAGATGGCCTTGCAGCGGATCAAGGAAGCCGCGGAGAAGGCCAAGATCGAGCTCTCCAGCTCGTCGACCACCAACATCAACCTGCCCTACATCACGGTCGATTCCGAGAAGAACCCGATGTTCCTCGACGAGACGCTGTCCCGCGCGGAGTTCCAGCGGATCACCTCCGACCTGCTGGAGCGCACCCGCAAGCCATTCGAGAACGCGGTGCGCGACGCGGGGATCTCGGTGCAGGACGTGGACCACGTGGTGCTGGTGGGCGGGTCGACCCGGATGCCCGCGGTCACCGAGCTCGTCAAGGAGCTCACCGGCGGCAAGGAACCGCACAAGGGCGTCAACCCCGATGAGGTCGTCGCCGTCGGCGCCGCCCTGCAGGCCGGTGTGCTGCGCGGTGAGGTCAAGGACGTCCTGCTGCTCGACGTCACCCCGCTGTCGCTCGGGATCGAGACCAAGGGCGGCATCATGACCAAGCTGATCGAGCGCAACACCACGATCCCGACGAAGCGCTCCGAGACCTTCACGACGGCCGACGACAACCAGCCGTCCGTGCAGATCCAGGTCTTCCAGGGCGAGCGCGAGATGGCCGCGCACAACAAGAAGCTCGGCAGCTTCGACCTGACCGGGCTGCCGCCCGCTCCGCGCGGGGTGCCGCAGATCGAGGTGTCCTTCGACATCGACGCCAACGGCATCGTGCACGTCAACGCGAAGGACTTGGGGACCGGCAAGGAGCAGTCCATCCAGATCTCCGGCGGCTCGGCGCTGCCGAAGGAGGACATCGACCGGATGGTCTCCGACGCCGAAGCCCACGCCGACGAGGACAAGCAGCGCCGCGACGAGGCGGAAGCCCGCAACCAGGCCGAAACCCTCGTGTACCAGACCGAGAAGGTCCTGGCCGACAACGACGAGAAGCTGCCCGCCGACGTCAAGGACCGGGTGCGCGCGGCAATCGGCGAGACCAACGAGGCGTTGCGCGGCCAGGACGTCGCCGCGATCCAGGCGGCGGTGGAGAAGCTCGCCACCGAATCCCAAGCGCTGGGCCAGGCCCTCTACAGCGACACCGAATCCCCCGCCGGCGGCGCTTCGACGGGCGGAGCCGGTGCGGGCGGCGGATCCACCGGCGGTGGTTCGGGTTCCGACGACGTGGTGGACGCGGAGATCGTCGACGAGCCCGGTACCAAGGAGTGAGCGATGGACGACGATCGCCCCGACGGCCCGCGCCGGAACTCGTTGCCGGTGCCCGCGGAACATCGCCCCGGCAGGCCGCACGTCGTGACTTCGCCCAGGACCGAACCTCCGGGGACGACTCCCCCCGCCGAAGGCGGCGGCTCGGCTGAACCCGACGAGCAGATCAGCAGGCTGCGCGGGGAGCGCGACGCCCACTTGGAGACGTTGCGCCGGGTGACGGCGGAGTTCGACAACTACCGCAAGCGGATGCTGCGGGAGCAGACCGCGCACTTGGACCGCGCGGCCGAAGGCCTGCTGCGGGACCTGCTGCCGGTGCTCGACGCCGTCGAGATCGGCGCTGCGCACAACCCGGAGGCGCTGAGCGCCGTGCACTCGCAGTTGCAGCAGACTCTCGCCGCCGAAGGCCTGCACCGCATCGACCCGCTCGGCGAACCGTTCGACCCGGCCGAGCACGAGGCGGTACCGCCCGAGCGCTCCGAGCCGCGTGCCGTGATCCCGCTGCACCGCGAGGAGATCGGCCCGGGCGCGGTGATCACCGAAGTGCTCCGGCCCGGCTACCAGGTGCACGGCCACTTGATCCGGCCCGCGCTGGTGCGCGTCGGCCACTAACGCGCGGGACCGTTCAGCCGCAGTGAGCGCGGACCGCGTCGAGGATGAGGTCGAGCCGCCGGGCCGTCTTCTCCGGGGCGGCCTCGGCCGCGGCGGAGAAGAACACCCCGAGCAGCAGGGCGACGACGTCGTCGGCCGCCACGTCGGCGCGCAGCGAACCGGCGCGCACCCCGGCCGCGAGGATCGACTCGATCGCGGTGGTGATCCGCTCCCTCGTGGCGGGTGCGGCCATGCTGCCGGATTCCCACCCGGCGCGGAGCGTGTCGAGCATCCCGCGCTTCGTGGCGACGAAGGCCGCATACCGCTCCATCCACGCGCGCAGCGCCGCGTCGGGCGGCAGTTCGTCGAGCAGGGCGGTGGCGCTGGCGACCACGTCGTCGAGCTCGGCCGCGTAGACGGCCTCGACGAGCGCTTCGCGGGTCGGGAAGTGGCGGTAGAGGGTGCCGATGCCGACGCCCGCGTCGCGAGCGACGGCCTCCAGCGAGACGGTGCCCTCGGCGTCGGTGAACGCGGCGCACGCGGCGGCGAGGACCTTCTCGCGGTTGCGGCGCGCGTCGGCGCGGGCTGGACGGGTGTGCGCCGGGTCAGGCTCGGTCAAAATGGAGGTCCCTCCGTCTGTGCTACGGTCGCCATTACCGGAGGCGCCTCCGCCTCCTTCTCCCATCATCTCACCTGCGAGGACCGACCATGACTTCACCCACCTCTTCCTCTGGCGCGGCACGGCCCGGCGGTGTCGGCCACCTCACGGGCCGCACCGTGGCGCGGATCGGCTACGGAGCGATGCAGCTCGAACGACTGCGCGGCGACCGCCCGGCAGGTCTCGCGATCCTGCGCCGCGCCCTCGAACTCGGCGTCGACCACATCGACACCGCGCAGTTCTACGGGGACGGCTTCGCCAACGACGTCATCCGCGAGGCCGCCCGCGACGGCGTGCTCGTCGCCAGCAAGCTCGGCGCCACCCCCGACTCCGGCGGCCCGCTGCCCCTGCGCCTCGCGCAGCGTCCGGAAGAACTGCGCGCGGATCTCGAAGCCAACCTCGCGAGCCTCGGGCTCGACCGGATTCCCCTGGTCAACCTGCGGCGCGCGGACGTCGGCCCCGGACTGATCGCCGACGGCGACCAGCGGGTCGGCATCGACGACCAGCTCGCGGCGCTCACCGCGATGCGCGACGAGGGCAAGATCGGCGCGATCGGCCTCAGCAACGTCACCCTCGACGATCTGCGCCGCGCGCTCCCGGTGGGCATCGCCTGCGTGCAGAACGCTTACAGCCTGGTGGCCCGCAACGACGAGGAACTCTTGCGGCTCTGCGAGGCGCAGGACATCGCCTGGGTTCCGTTCTTCCCGCTGGGCAGCGCCTTCCCCGGCATGCCGAAGGTGACCGACGAACCCGCCGTCATCGCCGCCGCGCGTGCTTCGGGCAGCACGCCTTCGCAGATCGGCCTCGCCTGGCTGCTGCACCGCGCCCCGAACGTGCTGCTCATCCCGGGCACCGCGACCCTCCGGCACCTCGAGGAGAACATCGCCGCGGGTGCGATCACCCTCGACGAGGCGCCCCTCGCCTCGCTCAACGCGATCACGACCAAGCACGGCGACATCATCGGCCGTTGAGGTCGGGCATAGCGCCGAACCTGCGGCCCGCACCCCTACGCCGACGACGCGATTTCCGTGAGAACGTGCAACGCGCGAAGTGCGACGAACCGCGAGTCATATCTTGAGCACGCCGCTCGCATGAACATTCTGATTGGGGCCACCCTGTCCGATTCCGCGAAATCGCGCGTCGCCGAAACGAACGACGACGGGCGAGCGGTTCACGGGTGCAGGGCGAGGCGCTGCGCACTTGGAGCGCGACCCACACCCGCGGCTGCGCGTTGCCGGTGCCCGCGAAACGACCAGCTGCTGCCGGTGCTGGACGCCGTCGAGATCGGCGCCCGGCACCACCCCGAGGCGCTGAGCGCGGTGCACAAGCAGCTGCAACAGACGCTCGCCGCCGAGGGCCTGCACCGCATGGACCCGCTCGGCGAACCGTTCGACCCGAGCACGAGGCCGCTCACCGCGCCATTGGGTCCGCCCAGATCAGGTGCAGCTTGCGGCGGCGGGACAGGTGTCCGACGGCGGATTCGACGGACTTGAACCGCGCCCGGAAGTTCCCCACGGCGGCGACCAGTTCAGCGCAGTCGTCGAAGGCCAGACCCCAGTACCGGACGTGCCCGTCCTCGCGCTCACCGATCTCCTCGCACAACGCGAACACCCGCGGCGGATCGGCCGTCACCATCTCGCGCAATTCCCGCTGAAAATCCGCATACGTCGGTGCGGCGAAAATTCCCGACCAATCCACAACTTCCTCCATCAGTTCACTTTGGACACTCCGGCGGATCCGGCGAGAACGGGGATCGCTACGCTCTCGCCCAACTCGCTGACGGCCGGGAACGTAGCAACACCCGGCACAGCCTGAGAAGCAGCGGATCGCGGTGACACGTTCAGGTAATGCACGCGATCTCGAACATCCGGGGAGGTCGGAATTGCCGAAGTACGCGGGTTCTCAAGCCCGAGCCATCGGAGCTGAGATACGCCAGGCCCGAGATTCACTCGATTGGACACTTGAGAAGCTGGCAGCGGCAACGGACATCTCCCGCTCCACCCTCTCCAGAATCGAGACGGGCGCCCGGCGAGCCGACGTCAGCGAAGTCGCCTCCATCCTCACCGCCCTCGCGGTGACAGGAACGGCGAAGGACCGGCTGATCCGGCTCGCGGGCGACACATCAACAACCTGGGTCGGTATCGGAGATGGAATCCCGCCTCAGCTGAAGGCGATCTCCTCGTACGAAGCCGATGCCCACGCGATCCACGAGTTCCAGGTCTCGGTGATCCCCGGATTGCTCCAAACACCTGCGTACGCACGCTCGTTGATCGGTACATCACCACTGGGGTCCGTCGAACGCGAGCGAGCCGTGTTCTCCAGAGTTGAGCGCCAGGCCGTGCTGACCCGGCCTGGGCTTCGATGCCACAACGTCTTCATCGACGAAGCCGCGCTACGCCGAAACGTCACCGCGAACGCGCGCACGATGATGGAACAGTTGCAGAACTTGATCGCCGTAGGACATCTACCAGGACGATCCGTTCGGGTGATCCCCTTTTCCGCCGGTGCGTACTGGGGCTGCGAAAGCTCTTTCACGCTATACGAGCTCGACGGCAATCACGTGGCATACCAGGAGAACCAGGCCAGCGGGGTGTTCATCGAAGGCAAAGATGCAGACATATACGTGAAAGTCCTGGACAATCTCACCGATGTTGCACTGAGCTCGTCGGAGTCGAACGACTTGATGTCCACCTACCTGAAGGAACACGATCATGATCTTTGAGTTCCGCAAGAGCAGCTACAGCGGCGGCGGGGGCAGTGGGACCTGCGTCGAGGTCGCCCTCAACATCCCCGCAACCTGCGCCATCCGCGACAGCAAGAACCCCACCGCCACACCTCTGATCTTCTCCCGCCGACACTTCGCCACCTTCCTCGAAGGCCTCAAGCACAACACCCTCACCTCCTGACGCCGATGGAGCGAACGACCCCTTCGCCCAACGAGAACGGGCGAAGGCGGCGTTCATTCCCGGGGAACACGCATCGCGTCGAGCACGAGGTCGAGCCGCCGGGACGCCTGATCCTCGTCCCCCGTTCCCCGCTTCCGCGAAATCGCGTGTCGCCGAAACGAACGGCGTCGGGCGACCGGTTCACGGGTGCAGGACGAGCTTGCCGACGTGGTTGCGGCGCGCGAGTTCCTCCTGTGCCCGGGCGGCTTGCTCCAGCGGGAACGTCGCGGCGATCACGGGCTGGACCTCGGCGCGGCGGGCGAGGTCCACGAGCAGTTCGAAGTGGGCGGGCGTGTGCATCGCGGAGCCGATCACCTGCGCGTTGTGCAGGTAGAGGCGGCGCACGTCCAGGGTCGTGCGGTATCCGCCGAGCGCGCCCGCGATCACCCACCGGCCGCCTTCCCGCAGCAGCGCAACCCCTTCGCTCACCAGGTCTCCCGCCACGACGTCGAGCGCGACGTCGACGCCACCGGGCGCGGCGGCGCGGAGCTGGTCGACGACGTCGCCCGCGCGGTCGACGACAGCGTGCGCGCCCGCCTCCCGCACCGCCCGGATCTTGGATCCGCTGCTGATCGCGAGCACCGTCGCCCCGCGAGCACGGGCGAGCTGCACCAGCGCGATGCCGACGCCGCCGGAGGCGCCGGAGACCAGCACCGTCTCGCCCGCCCGCACCCGGCCCCGCTCGATCATGCCCAGCGCGGTGCCGTACGCGGTCGGCAGCGCCGCGATCTGGTCGTCGGTGAGCGGGGAGTCGGTGACGTCGTGGACCCGCCGCGCCGGTGCGGTCACGTACTCGGCGTAGCCGCCGTCGCGTTCGCTGCCCATCAGCCCGACCGGGTTCGCGTCCGGGCCGTCGGCGTCGTAGATCGCCGGGTCGACGACCACTCGGCGGCCGACGAGGTCGTCGGCCACGCCCGCGCCGACCGCGACGATCCGCCCCGCCACGTCGGCGCCCTGGATCCGCGGGAAGTCGATGGGGCCGCGCCAGCCCGACAGCGCCTCGGGGTCGTCCGGACGGCCGTAGGCACCGCCCCTGGTCCACAGGTCGGTGTTGTTCAACGCCACCGAAGCGACCCGCACCAGCACTTCCCCTTCGCCCGCGGCGGGCACTGCCGCTTCCACCGGTTCGAGGACCTCCGGTCCCCCGTGCGTCGTGATCCGGACCGCGCGCATGGTCTCGGGCATGACCATCGTGAACCTCCCTAGATATACTGATCGGTGAACCCCTGCCCACGGTACACCGACCTGTGAAGTGAGCTCGATGCAGGAAGCACGCCCCCTGACAGCGGCCGGGAGCCGCATCGCGACGGCCGCCGAGGAACTGTTCTACGCCAACGGAATCACCGCGGTCGGCGTTGACCTGATCGCCGAACGCTCCGGCGTCACCAAGCGAACCCTCTACAACCAGTTCGGGTCCAAGGACCGGCTCGTCGCGATCTACCTGGCGCAACGCGGCGAGCGCTGGCGGTCGCTGGTGCGCGCCACCGCGGACGCCTGCGAAGACCCCGCCGAGGCCGTCACCGCGCCCTTCGAAGCGCTGCGGACCTGGAGCGCGACCCACGCCCGCGGCTGCGCGTTCACCAACGCGCTGGCCGAGATCCCGGACCCCGCGCACCCGGCGCACGGCATCATCGCGGACCAGAAGTCCTGGTTGCGGGACCTCTTCGAGGAGCTCGCCACCGCCGCCGGCTGCCCGGACCCCGGCACCCTCGCCACCCGGCTCCTCCTCCTGCACGAGGGCGCGCTGGCGATGCAGCCACTCCCCCTCGACACCCTCGCGGACGCCATCGAGCTCGCGCGCGTCCTGGTCCGCTCGGACACCTCGCGCTGACGCACCGGCGGCGACCGGGCACGCATGGTCCCGGTCGCCGTCGCACCTCGCGTTCTCGCGGAGTCACCGGCCCCACCGGACCGGCGGCGGACAGCGGTCAGCTCGCCCGGACTGCCAGGCGGTGCAGCCGGAGCGCGGACAGCAGGAAGAAGATGCCGCCCAGCAGCGCATAACCGGCGATGGAGCCGAGCGAGGCGTCCGGCCCGTCGGCCATCAGGACGAAGCCGGTGCCCGCGATCGTGGAGATGCCCCCGCTGAGGATCATCGGCCACTGGCCGCCGAGCCGGTAGCGCAGGATCGCGACGAGCAGCTGCACGAGGCCCGCGGTGATCGCCCACGCCCCCCACACCCGCAGCACGCCGGGGATGCCGACGGGGATCGCGACGACCAGACCTGCCGCGGTGAGCAGGCTCAGCCCCATGTTGACGCAGAGCGGCGCCTTCGGTCGGCCGGCGCCCGACGAGCGGAAGTCGAGCACCGCCGCCGCCACGTCGAACAGCGGGTAGAGCACCAGCAGGACGATGACCGCCGGGCCGAGGGTCCCGGCCAGCACCGCCATCAGCGCTGCCCAGACCAGCGCGAATCCGAACCGGACGTAGTACAGCGCGCGCAGCGACTTGGTGGCCTCGGCGGCGGCCGTGCCGGTGCCGTCGGCTCGGGCGGCTGTTGCGGAGCTGGACATCGGAGCCCTCCCAGGGTGCGGTGTTCCGTTCCATCAGGGAGATAGAACGGTCGGTACACTTGAGCCTGCATCACCCGTCGCGCCGCGTCAAGACCGACCGTTCTATCTGCTAACCTCGCGGCGGCACTCCAGCGAAACGAACGGAGGACGGATGTCGGAGGCACGGGCTCGCCTGCTCGACGCGGCGACGGAGCTCTTCTACGCCGAAGGCCTGCACTCCGTGGGGGTCGATCGCGTCATCGCCCGAGCGCAGGTCACGCGCGCCACGCTCTACCGGCACTTCCCCAGCAAGGACGACCTGCTCGTCGCATACCTGTCCCGCGCCGACGAGGCCATCCGGGCGCGGACGGAGCAGGCGCGCGCCACCGGCACCGATCCGGACGACGTCGTGCGAGCCGTCGGCCGAGCCGTCACCGACGACATCCGGGGACCGGGATTCCGGGGCTGCGCGTTCCTCAACGCCGCCGCCGAGTACCCCGACCCGGAACACCCCGTCCACCAGGCAGTCCAGGCGCACCGGCAGTGGTACCTGGCGACGATGGTCGACCTGTTCACCGGGATCGGGAAGATCGACCCGGCCCCCGCCGCCCGGCACTTCGTGATGCTGCGCGACGGCGCGATGGCCGCGGGCTGCCTGACCGACCCGCAACCCGTGTGCGACACGTTCACGCGCGGAGTCGAGGGGCTGCTCACCTTCCGCAGCCGCGCGGAGCCCGAATCCTGACCTGAACGCGCGCGAACGGCCCGCCCTCCCGGCGAAGGGAGGACGGGCCGTTCGGGTGCGGCGGTCAGCCCAGGAACTTCTCCAGGGCATCGGCTCCGGCGGAGGCTCCACCCCCGGCGAGGACGGCCTCGCGCATCTCGGCCAGGTTGGCGCGGATCCGCTCGTCCGCTGCGACCTCGTCCACGGTCGTGCGCAGCAGCTCCGGCGTGAGGTCCGCGGCTTGCAAGCGCTTGCCGAGGCCGAGCTCTTCGGCGCGGTCGGCGTTGGCCGCCTGCTCCGGCATCTGCGGAACGGCGATCGGTGGCACGCCGTAGTACAGCGTCTCCATCGTCGAGTTCATGCCGGTGTGGGTGAGGAACGCCGACGCGTGCTGGAGCACCGCGGGCTGCGGGAAGCTCGGGCGCACCTCGAAGTTCTCCGGGATCTCGCCCAGGTCGGCGACGTCGACGACCTTGCCGATGGACATCGCGACCTGCCAGCCGGAGTCCCGGAACGCCTCGATGCACAGCTGGAAGAAGTCCGGGCGCTGGTTGAACACGGTGCCCAGCGAGATGAACAGCAGCGGCGACTCGGGGTGCGCCGGCTTCCAGTCGACGATGCCGCGCTGACCGACCGACGGGCCGATGAACTCGAACCGGTCGTCGAAGGTCTCCGGGCGCAGCTGGAACTTCTTCGGCAGGAACACCAGGTTCAGCGGCGACGGCGGCGCCTGGCCGAACGCGGCCGGGTCGAAGCTCACCCCGAACTCGGTGGTGATCTCCTTGAGCCGAGCCATGAAATCCTGCAGGACCGGGTGGCTCGGGTCGAACGCGTCCTCGTCCTCGTTCGTCATGATGTCGCGCAGCGAGAACTCCTCGTTGCCCGCGAAGTGCGGCACCAGCGCGACTTCCGGCACGCCGAGCTTCTCGGCGAGCATCCGGCCGGTGAGCTCGCCCTGGTCGAAGCACACCGCGTCCGGCCGGTCCTGCTCGAAGTGCGCCAGCAGCTTCGGGAAGGACTCCCGGACGTCCTTCAACCGGAATTCGAGCAGCGGGGCCATGGCTTCGGGCGTGAACTTCGTGAAGTTCGTGGGCATCTCGGGCATCACGGTGCCGGTGTCGAGCAGCCCCGCACCGACCGCCTGGACGGCGGCGTGGAATTCGGGGCCGATGGCGTAGGTGACGCGGTGCCCGCGCCGGACGAGCTCCTCCACCAGCGGCAAGGTCGGATTGACGTGCCCGTGCGCGGTCATGCTGACGAACGCGAAGTGCTTGCTCATGTTCCCCTCGGGATGCCCCTTGCCCGGTCGGCCGCATCGCCGCACCCGGATGACGGCGCCCATGTTCCTCCGAACGCCACGCACGGCAAAGGTGTTTTCCGCGACGCGAACCGGTCTCCACCTCGTCCGCACGCCTGATGAGCAGCGGGAATCCATGCGATCAGGTTCGTGTGTGATACGCGTCGGGATGGAACAAGACCGACCAATCGGTCAGCTCGGCGGGCAGCGACGTCCCGTCGGGAACGACCCGGCCGGAGACGACCGGAAACGACGGAGCGCCCCGAGATCGCGCGGATCCCGGGGCGCTCGTGACGTCGACCGATCAGACCATCGGGCGGTCCGTCGGTGCGATCGGAGCGGGCAGCACGTCCCGGCCCGTCAGGTAGCGGTCGACCCCGGCGGCGGCCGAACGGCCCTCCGAGATCGCCCACACGATCAGCGACTGGCCGCGGCCCATGTCGCCCGCCGTGAACACACCGTCCACAGTGGTCATGAAGTCCGAGTCGCGGGCGACGTTGCCGCGCTCGTCGAGCTCCACGCCGAGGTCGGTGAGCAGACCTTCCTTCTCCGGGCCGACGAAGCCCATCGCCAGGAACGCCAGCTGGCAGGGCAGTTCCCGCTCGGTGCCCTCGACCGGCACGAAGCGGCCGTCCTCCCGACGCACTTCCGCGAGGCGCAGCGCACGCAGGTTCCCAGCCTCGTCCTTGAGGAACTCCTGGGTGTTGACGGAGAACAGCCGGTCCCCGCCCTCCTCGTGCGCCGAGGTCACCTTGAACGTCATCGGGTACGTCGGCCACGGCTGGCTGTCGGGCCGCTCGGACGGCGGCGTCGGCATGATCTCCAGCTGGGTCACCGACGCGGCGCCCTGGCGGTGCGCGGTGCCGACGCAGTCGGCACCGGTGTCACCGCCGCCGATCACGACGACGTCCTTGCCCGCGGCGTCGATCGGCGAGGACTGGAGGTCGCCCTCCTGCACCCGGTTCGACAGCGGCAGGTACTCCATCGCCTGGTGCACGCCGACGGCCTCCCGGCCGGTGATCGGCAGGTCGCGGGCCGCGGTCGCGCCGCCGGAGAGGACCACCGCGTCGTAGTCCGCCTTCAGCTGCTCCACCGTCACGTCCACGCCGACGTTGACGCCGGCGCGGAACTCGGTGCCCTCGGCCCGCATCTGCCCGAGCCGCCGGTCCAGCCGGCGCTTCTCCATCTTGAACTCGGGAATGCCGTAGCGCAGCAGCCCGCCGATGCGGTCGGCCCGCTCGTAGACCACGACGTCGTGGCCCGCGCGGGTCAACTGCTGGGCGGCGGCCAGCCCGGACGGGCCGGAACCGATCACCGCGACCTTCTTGCCGGTCTTCGCCGCGGGCGCCTGCGGGGTCACCCAGCCCTCGTCCCAGGCCTTGTCGATGATCTCGATCTCGACCTGCTTGATCGTCACCGGGTCGGAGTTGATGCCGACCACGCACGCCGCCTCGCACGGGGCGGGGCACAACGTCCCGGTGAACTCCGGGAAGTTGTTCGTGGCGTGCAGGCGCTCGACCGCGTCGCTCCAGTCGCCGCGCCAGGTGAGGTCGTTCCACTCCGGGATCAGGTTGCCCAGCGGACAACCGTTGTGACAGAAGGGGATGCCGCAATCCATGCAGCGCCCTGCCTGCTCCTTGACCCGGCCCGGCTCGAAGTCCAGGTAGACCTCGCGCCAGTCCTTGATCCTGATGTCCACGGGGCGGCGCTGGGGCGTTTGGCGCGCCGTGGTGATGAATCCCTTCGGGTCAGCCATGAGCCGCCTCCATGATCGCCTTGTTGACGTCGCGACCGTCGCGCTCGGCGGCGTCCTGCGCTTCCAGCACGCGCTTGAAGTCGCGCGGCATGACCTTGCCGAAGCGCTCCACCGAACGGTCCCAGTCGGCCAGCAGTTCGCTCGCCACCTGCGAGGCGGTCTGCTCGAAGTGCCTGCGGATCCGGTCGTGCAGGAACTCGCGGTCGGCGTCGTCGAGCGGGTCGAGGTCGACCATCTCCGGGTTGACGCGGTCCTCGCGCAGGTCCAGCACGTAGGCGATGCCGCCGGACATGCCGGCCGCGAAGTTGCGCCCGGTGCCACCGAGGATCACCGCGCGGCCACCGGTCATGTACTCGCAACCGTGATCGCCGATGCCCTCGACGACGGCCACCGCGCCGGAGTTGCGCACGCAGAACCGCTCCCCCACGACACCGCGCACGAACAGCTCGCCGCCGGTCGCGCCGTAGAGCAGCACGTTGCCCGCGATGACGTTGTCCTCGGCGGTGTAGGAGGCGTTCTCCGGTGGCCGCACCACGATGCGCCCGCCCGAGAGGCCCTTGCCGACGTAGTCGTTGCCGTCGCCCAGCAACCGCAGCGTGATGCCGCGCGGCACGAACGCGCCGAAGCTCTGCCCGGCCGAACCGGTGAACGTCACGTCGATCGTGTCGTCCGGCAGGCCCTCGCCGCCCCACCTGGTGGTCAGCTCGTGGCCGAGCATGGTGCCCACCGTGCGGTTGACGTTGCGCACCGGCAGTTCCAGCCGCACCGGCGAGCCGTCCTTGAGCGCACCCTCGCTGAGCTGGATCAGCGTGTGGTCCAGGGCCTTGTCCAGCCCGTGGTCCTGGGTGGTCGTGTTGTGCAGCGCCGCGCCCGCGGGCAGTTCCGGCACGTGGGTGATGGCCGAGAGGTCGAGCTCCTCGGTCTTCCAGTGCCGCACCGCGTCGTCGGTGTCGATCAGCTCGGCGTGCCCGATGGCCTCTTCGATGGAGCGGAAACCGAGTTCTGCCAGGTATTCCCGCACTTCTTCGGCGATGAACTTGAAGAAGTTCACCACGTACTCGGCCTTGCCGTCGAACTTCGCCCGCAGATCCGGGTTCTGCGTCGCCACGCCCACCGGACAGGTGTCGAGGTGGCACACCCGCATCATGATGCAGCCGGACACGACCAGCGGAGCGGTGGCGAAACCGAACTCCTCCGCGCCGAGCAGCGCGGCGATCACCACGTCGCGACCGGTCTTGAGCTGACCGTCGGTCTGCACCACGATCCGGTCGCGCAGGTCGTTGGCCAGCAGCGTCTGCTGCGTCTCGGCCAGCCCCAGCTCCCAGGGCCCGCCCGCGTGCTTGATCGACGACAGCGGTGAGGCGCCGGTGCCGCCGTCGTGCCCGGAGATGAGCACCACGTCGGCGTGGGCCTTGCTCACGCCCGCCGCGACCGTGCCGACACCGACCTCGCTGACCAGCTTGACGTGGATCCGCGCCTTCGGGTTGGCGTTCTTCAGGTCGTGGATCAGCTGCGCGAGGTCTTCGATCGAGTAGATGTCGTGGTGCGGCGGCGGGGAGATCAGCCCCACGCCCGGCGTGGAGTGCCGGGTCTTGCCGACCCACGGGTACACCTTGTGGCCGGGCAGCTGGCCGCCCTCACCGGGCTTGGCGCCCTGGGCCATCTTGATCTGGATGTCGTCGGCGTTGACCAGGTATTCGCTGGTGACGCCGAACCGCCCGGAGGCGACCTGCTTGATCGCGGAGCGGCGCGAGTCGCCGTTGGCGTCCGGGGTGAACCGGTCGGCGTCCTCACCGCCCTCACCGGTGTTGGACTTGCCGCCGAGGCGGTTCATCGCGATCGCCAGCGTCTCGTGCATCTCCTGCGAGATCGACCCGTAGGAGATGGCGCCGGTGGCGAACCGCTTCACGATCGACTCGACGGACTCGACCTCGTCGATCGGCACCGGCTTGCGCACGCCGTCGCGGAACTTGAACAGCCCGCGCAGCGTCATCAGGTCGCGCGACTGGTCGTCGACGGCCTTCGTGTACTCCTTGAAGACCTCGTAGCGACCGGCCCGCGTGGAGTGCTGCAGCTTGAACACGGTGCGCGGGTTGAACAGGTGCGGGTCGCCTTCGCGCCGCCACTGGTACTCACCGCCCACCGCCAGGCTCCGGTGCGAGGCCTGGACGCCGTCGGCCGGGTAGGCCTTGCGGTGCCGCTCGGCGACCTCCTTGGCCAGCAGGTCGAAGCCGACGCCGCCGAGCCGCGAGGTGGTGCCCGCGAAGCACCGCTCGATGACCTCCGCGCCGAGACCGATCGCCTCGAAGATCTGCGCGCCGGTGTAGGAGGCCACCGTGGACACGCCCATCTTGGACATGGTCTTGCGCACGCCCTTGCCGAGCGCCTTGATCAGGTTGCCGGTGGCCTGCGTGCCGTCGAGTCCCTGGAGCACGCCGTTGTGCACCAGGTCCTCGACGCTGGCCATCGCCAGGTACGGGTTGACCGCGGCGGCGCCGTAGCCGATCAGCAGCGCGACGTGGTGCACCTCGCGCACGTCGCCCGCCTCGATCACCAGGCCGACCCGGGTGCGGGTCTTCTCGCGCACCAGGTGGTGGTGCACGGCGCCGGTGACCAGCAGCGACGGGATCGGGGCGTGATCGGCGTCGGCGGTGCGGTCGGAGAGCACCAGGACGTGCGCCCCGTCTGCGACGGCGGCCGAGACCTCGTCGCAGATCTCGTCCAGCCGGTCCCGCAGCGCCTGCCCGCCACCGCCGACCTCGTAGGTGCTGCGGATCGTGGCGGGCTTGAGGCCGGGCCGGTCGCCGTCGTCGTTGATGTGCACGATCTTGGCGAGCTGGTCGTTGTCCAGCACCGGGAACGGCAGCACCAGCTGCTTGCAGGCGTCCGGGTCGTGGTCGAGCAGGTTGTGCTCAGGTCCCACGTGGGTGGCCAGCGAGGTCACCAGCTCTTCCCGGATCGCGTCCAGCGGCGGGTTCGTGACCTGCGCGAACAACTGGGTGAAGTAGTCGAACAGTTGCCGGGGGCGCTTGGAGAACGCCGCGAACGGCACGTCGTTGCCCATCGAGCCGATCGGTTCCGCACCACCGGCGGCCATCGGCTTGAGCAGCACTCCCAGTTCTTCCTGGGTGTAGCCGAACACCTGCTGGCTGTGCACCAGCGACGCGTGCGAGGGCACCTCGCGGTCGCGGTCGGGCAGGTCGCCCAGGTGCACCACGCCGTCGTCCAGCCACTGCTGGTACGGGTGCGCGGCGGCCAGCTCGCCCTTGATCTCCTCGTCGTCGACGATGCGGCCGGCGCCGGTGTCGACGAGGAACATGCGGCCCGGCTGCAACCGGCCCTTGCGCACCACGCGCGCCGGGTCCAGGTCGAGCACGCCGACTTCGCTGGCCAGCACGACCAGGCCGTCGTCGGTGACCCAGTAGCGGCCGGGGCGCAGCCCGTTGCGGTCGAGGACCGCGCCGATCTGGGTGCCGTCGGTGAACGCCACCAGCGCGGGACCGTCCCAGGGCTCCATCAGGTAGTTGTGGAACTCGTAGAACGCCTTGCGCCGCGGGTCCATCTCGGCGTGGTTCTCCCACGCCTCCGGGATCATCATCAGCACCGAGTGCGGCAGCGAACGGCCGCCGAGGTGCAGCAGCTCCAAGACCTCGTCGAAGGTCGCCGAGTCGCTGCCGTCGGGCGTGGCGATCGGGAACAGCCGCTTGAGCTCACCGGGGATGAGGTCGGTCGCGAGCATGCTCTCGCGAGTCCGCATCCAGTTCCGGTTGCCCTTCATCGTGTTGATCTCGCCGTTGTGCGCGATAAAACGGTACGGGTGCGCCAGCGGCCACGACGGGAACGTGTTCGTGGAGAACCGCGAGTGCACCAGGCCGATCGCGCTCGTGAACCGCTCGTCGAGCAGGTCCGGGAAGAACGCGTCGAGCTGGGTCTCGCTGAGCATTCCCTTGTAGACGAAGGTCCGGGCCGACAGGCTCGGGAAGTACACCGCCGCCTCGTGCTCGGCACGCTTGCGCACGCAGAAGGCGCGGCGTTCGAACTGGAGCGCCGATTCCTGCTCGGCACCGTCGGTTCCGTGCCCGATGAACAGCTGCCGGAAGCTCGGCATCACCTCGCGGGCGGAGCGGCCCGCGTTCTCGGCGATGATCGGCGCTTCGCGCCAGCCGAGCAGGGTGAGCCCTTCCTCGGCCACGATCCGCTCGATGACTCCGACGGCCTCCTCGGCCGCGGACCCGTCCGCGGGCAGGAAGGCGGTCCCCGCCGCGTACCCGCCCGCTTCGGGCAGGTCGAAGGGGACGACGGCGCGGAAGAAGGCGTCCGGGACCTGCGTGAGCAGGCCGACGCCGTCTCCGGTCTCCGGGTCGGCGCCCTTGGCTCCCCGGTGTTCCAGGTTTCGCAATGCCGTGAGCGCGTTCTCCACCAGGGCATGGCTGCGTCGCCCGTGCATATCGGCCACGAACGCCACTCCGCAGGCGTCGTGGTCGTGAGCCGGGTCGTACAGACCCCGCTCGGCGGCGCGACGTTGCGCCTCATTTCTCAAATACTGGGAATCCGGCATCGATCCTCCCGTCGCCAGGCCCGGATCGAGCGAGGGAATTGTGAGCACTCGCCATCGATCCGCGAAAACCTATCGGGCACTGACAAAAGGATGCGCCGTTGCATCGTCGGTCAGTTTGAGGCACTGTACAGACCGATGCCGCTCAAGGCTACGCCTGAGTAACGCGGGTAAAAATCACATGGCGCCTTCCCGTCGACCGCGACGATCCCCTTCGGGCACTTCCACCGCAGGTCACGTTCGATCAACGGCCCGTGCCCGCCACTTCCGGCGAGCGGCGGCCCGCAGCGCGCCACCGAGAGTCGTCTTCCCAGCTCAGAGCGGCTTTTTCGGTCCAGCCCGCGTTACTGGTGATGTAGGCCACAGCACAGGAACCCTTGCGCGCAGCGGCTTTCCGCCGCACCGTCCCCTGTGGAATGGCCGATTCTCCGGCGACGGGGCGAAGTTCACACGGATGCCGCAACCCGCGCGGTCGCCTTTCCCGCTATGCGCGGGAACGCGAGCGCACCGACCCGCCCAGCCGCACACAGACGGCCCTGAACCAGGTCGGACACCTCCCTGACCAGGACGGATCCGACACCGCGGCCGCCACGCCCGGCCGCCCACCGCGGGACCGGTCCACTCCGGAAAGGCCGCACCGGCACGCTGCGCAATTCCGCTGCCACGCTGAGCGAACCGCCGAGAAGACCATTCTTGATCGATTATCGGGAATGCTGCGGAGCGGAGCGGAATCGGACGATTTCACACCGTCACGGCAGATTCCCGCCCGCTCCGATCAATCGCGCGGGAGGCGACCGGTGAGCACTCCCGGCTGTTCGGGCAACCGACCCGGACGCGCCGCATAACGCGACAGCAGCAAAAGCATTGCGATACCGATCAGCAGATAGGAATCGCCGATCACGTGCTGTACGGCATTCCAGTCGCCGCTCGCGGGCAGCATCCGGAACGTGGCCGCGAACGCGGCGACGGTGACGACCGCTCCGGCGGCGAGCCAGCCCGTGCTGCGCCTGCGCAGGGCGGTACCGGCCACGACGAGCAGGCCCGGCGCCACCCACACCCAGTGGTCCGACCAGGACGTCGGCGAGATCAGCAGGGCCAGCAGCGCGGTCCCCAACAGCGCATGCCCGACCTCCGCCGACCGCAGCACGCGGACCGTCACCAGCGTCAGCACCAGCGCGAACAGCGCCCACAGCGAGTACTGGGTCAACGTGGGCAGGTCCAACCTGGCGAGCCCGCCCATGACCGATTGGTTGGTGTGGAACGCGGAACCACTCACCCCGGCCGCGGGGCCGCTGCCGAACCAGTAGTCCATCGAGGCCGACCGGTTGAGCACGAAGCCGAAGCAGGTTCCGGCCGTGGCGGTGACCGCCGCGACGGCGGCGGCCCGGTAGTCCTTGCGCACCAGGAAGAACAGCAGGAACGCGGCGGGCGTGAGCTTGATCGCGGCGGCGAGGCCGACCAGCAGACCGCGCGGCCACCGAGGGCTCTCGGCGAGGCAGTCGACGGCCACCAGCGCCATCAGCAGGATGTTGATCTGGCCCAGTCCGAACGACGCGTACACCGGTTCCAGCAGCAGCGTTCCCGGCAGCGCGAGCGCGGCCACCGCCAGCGCGCTCTCCCGCCCGGCCAGCGGCCACATCCGCCGCGCCACGAGGTACAGCACCACCCCGATGGCGGCCAGGTCCGTCAGGTAGATCAGCCACAGGCCGACGACGTGCGGCAGCAGCGCGGGCACCGACAGCGGGAGCAGCGCGAACGGCGGGTACACCCACGGCAGGATGCGATCCGCGCTGGTCATCGGCCCGCCGACCGTGATGTCCCCGCCGCTGAGCCAGGTGTGCACCGCCCACCGGTAGACCTGGTAGTCGATGCCCGCGTCGTGCCCGAGCCCGGCGCGGCGCATCAGGAACATCGCCACCGTCGAGACCACCAGCGCGGCCGCTCCGACGGCGATCACGGAACGCGGCCGTGCGAGCACCTGGGCGCGCAAGAGCTCCGTCCACCGCTGCGCGGTGGCGAGGTGCGAAGCGAGGGCCGAGCGGAATCCGGTCTGCTCAGGCGGGCCGGACGTGCCCGATAAGTCAGGGTGCAGCGGGGTGGCCAACGAGATCCTTCCGTCGCGCGGCCACCAGCATCGACTGCCCGATCCCCGACGAGGAGCATCCGGCCGCGGGGTGCACCTGAATGCAGGCACGAAACTCTATCCAACCCTGCCACAAGGGCTTCGAGGCGGTCCGCGGGCGGGGCGAGTGGCCGCCGTCCCCGTCGGCCCAGCGGGCGTCCCCGCTTCCCTCGTCGGCGGCGGAGCCGCCGCGCAGCGGCCACCAAGGCGCCCCACCACGGGGACGGGTTCCCGGCAGCCCGCTCCCGGAATCAGCAATCGGACGAACGCCAGAAATCGACCCCGTGGCGAGAAGGCGGCGTCAGAGCGCGTAGAGCTCCGGGAGGTTCACGACGATCGCCTCCTGGGTGCTGCGGGAGATGACGACGACGGCCTTGTTGTCCGGGTCGGGGTTCTCCTCGCGGTGCGGGACGTAGGGCGGGACGAAGATGTAGTCGCCCGGTTCGGTCTTGATGCGGACCTCTTCGGTGCCGTCGTGGAAGACGAACTCGGGGTTGCCGCTCGCGACGTAGATCGCCGTCTCGGACTCGCCGTGGTGGTGGTTGTCGGAGGAGGTGGACGGGGCGACGTGCGTCTCGCCGGTCCAGATCCGCTCGGAGCCGACGGTGTCCCCGCTGATCGCGGCGAGCCGCTGCATCCCCTCGGTCTGCGCGGTGTTGCGGTCCAGCGAATCACCACGGATGTGGTGCAGCCGTGCCCGCAGCGGCCGGTCGTCCGCGGGTGCGTCCTGCGAGCTGAAGTCGGGGTGGAAGGCGTCGGACATGTCGAGCTCCGTTCTGCGCGTGGTTCACGGCGAGGGTCGCCCCGGCTCGGGGTTCCTCGCGACCCGGGCGGTCGGGCGGGTCAGGCCACCGGGGTTCGGTCGGCGGCGAGGTCGGCGATGGTGACGTGGTCGAGGAACTCGGCGACCGTGCCGCCCAGCCGCGCCCACACGCCGTCCTGCGGCGCGTCGTCGTGGCGGGAGGTCACCGAGCCCTCCACGACGCGGATCACCTCCGCGAGAGTGATCTCCTCGGCCGGTTTCGCCGGCCAGTAGCCGCCTTCGCAGCCGCGCTGGCTGTTGACGAGGCGGCCGCGGCGCAGCTCCACCATCAGGTTCACCAGGGAGTTCAGCGGAATTCCCTGGGTGCGGGCCATCGACTCGCAGGTCTGCTGCCTGCCGCTGCGGGCGAGTTCGGTGAGCGCCCGCACCGAGTAGTCCACCCGCGCCGAGATGTGCACGGGCGCGGCGCGGCGCACCCGCGAGCTCTTCGCGGCGGTGACCTCGGGCAGCACCACGGCTCCCTTGGCGATCTCCTCGCAGAACAGCACGATCCGGGCGGCGACGCTGCGGTGCACCTTGTCGTTGAGGATGTCGTGCACGCCGTCCTTGAACACCGCCGCGGTGGCCTGCGGATGCGCGGCGCCGAGCCGCGTCACCGGGTCCACCGGCGCGATGGCGTCGCCGTCGCCGTGCAGCAGCAGCACCGGGATCTCCGGGAGACCTCGCGGCGGCACCGAAGTGCCCGCGTCGAGCTCGCCCCACCTGAAGTCGGGGTCGGCGTCGAGGCGTTCCCGGTGGATCGGGCAGGACGTGCGCGCGGAGATCTCGTCGTCACGGCCCGCGGGCGCCTCCGTCGCCGCCGACAGCGGCGTGCCCGCCAGCACCAGGCCGTCGACGGACGAGCTCAGCGCCGCCTCCCAGGCTCGCAGCGCCCCGGTGTCGGTCCCGACGAGGATGCGGGCCGTGTCGCCCGCGTCGGCGAACCACGCCGCGGGCTCACCCGGCTCCGCGGCCAGGTCCGGTACGACCACCGTGTAGCCGTCGACGGCGAGCCTGCGCCCGAACCGCTCGTACACACCGGGATGTTCGCCCCTGCCGTGCAGCACTACGACGTGGCCCCGCGAAGCGCTGTCGGGCACCCACGTGCGCGTCATGTCGACTCCATTCGTTCCATCCCCGGCATCATGCCCCGCCGGAGTACAGGTCGGGCACGCTGGATGCCGCGACGTCGATCGGCTCCCGGATCACCCCGGCGGCGCGGAACCGGTCGGCGGTGCGCTGCAACTCGGCGAGCACCTCCGGGCTCAGCGGCCGGATCTCTTGCCGGGTCCGGGTGAGGATGTTGCGGGCCACCTGGGGTTCCAGGGACGTCAGGTCCGAGTAGACCCGCTGGTATTCGGCTTGGTTCTCGTCGCTCCACTGCCAGGCTCGGGCGAATCGGCGCATGGCGTCGGCCAACGCCTCCCGCTTCAGCGGGTCCGCCAGGGAGGACTCGGCGACGGATATGAATCCGTTGTGGCCGTTGATGCCGGTGCCGTCGCGGAGCACCCGCGCTCCCGCGTCCTGCGCGATGGCGAGGTACGGGTCGAACGTCGCCCACGCCTCGATGTGGCCGGCGCGGAAACCGGCTTGAGCGTCGGTGGGCAGGCTGAAGGTGATCTCCACATCGCGCGGGTCCAAGCCCGCCTCCTCCAGTGCTCCGAGCACGGTGAGCTGCGAGATGCTGCCCGCGGCCGAGGAGATCACGATGTGCTTGCCGCGCAGGTCGGCCACGGTGCGGATCGGCGAGTCCGGCGGCACCACGATCGCCGTGGACGACTGCGCGGCGGCGGTGGCGACGGCCGGGCGGATCGGCACTCCCCCGGCCAGCGCCTGCAAGGTGGGGGTGTCCCCGGCGACGGCGGTGTCCACTTCGCCGGAACGCACCGCCTCGAACAGCGGCGCGGCGCCTTGGAAATTGGCCCACCGCACCCGGTACGGCGCGTCCTCGAACGCCTTCGCCGCCTCGGCCCGCGCCCGGGTGCCGCCGGCTTGGTCACCGAGCACCAGGGTCACGTCCGAGAGCCGGTCCGCGGGTCGTCCGCCGCCGCAGCCTGCCAGCACCGAGAGCAGCGCTAGCACCACCGCCACCACCGCCGTGCGATGTCGAGCCACGATCACTCCTCATGTCCGTTTAGGACGGTCAGTCCAGCAGGTCGGGCTGTTCGTGCACGATCTCCTCGTACAGCGGCGCGAACGTGACCCAGCCCGGGTCGGCGTGCCTGCTGTACTGCTCGTGGGTGTGGCGGGCGATGTCGTCGGGGATCAGCTGCGGCTCGCCCGCCGACGAGGCGAGGATCTGCGTCTTCGCGTTGCGCTCGGCGGCCACGTACAGCGACACCGCCTCCTCCACCGACCGCCCGACGGTGAGCAGGCCGTGGTTCGCGAGGATCGCCACCCGCCGCTGTCCCAGGGTTTCGGCGATGCGGCGGCCCTCTTCCAGGTCCAGCACCACACCGGAGAAGTCCGGCACGATCACGTTGTCGCCGTAGAACTGCGCGCCGTCCTGCGAGATCGGCCGCAGCTCGGTGCCCAGCGCGGCCAGCGCCTTGCCCCAGATGGAGTGGCTGTGCGCGGCCGCGTCCAGGTGCGGGTGGGCGCGGTGGATCTGCGAGTGGATCGCGAAAGCGGCCTGGTTGACCGGGTGGTCGCCGTGCACGATCTCGCCGTCGTGGTTGACCAGCAGCAGATCGGAGGCCTTGATGCGGCTGAACGCGCGGCCCAAGGGGTTGACCCAGAAGTGGTCGGTCAGTTCCGGGTCGCGCACGGTGATGTGCCCGGCTGCGCCCTCGTTGTAGCCGAGCTTGCCGAAGATCCGGAACCCGGCGGCGAGGCGCTGCTTGCGGAAGAGCCGCTCGTCCTCCACGGAGTCGAACTTCGGCCGCGGCGGGAAGGTGTTGGTGCGGGGCCGCAGGTTCCGGGCGAATTCCGAGAGTTGCGAGGAAGGTGCGGTGGCGGTCATGCCGGGGTCCTTTCGCTCTGGTCCTGCTCGGTGGTCGCGCCCGCGCGGGCGCGGCGGGCGACTTCTTCGCGGACGGCCGGGAGGAGTTCGCGGCCGTAGTCGATGGCGTCGTCGAGCGGGTCGTAACCGCGGATCAGCAACGTGGTCACGCCGATGTCGACGTAGTCGGCCAGCGCCTTCGCCACGGTCTCGGCGGTGCCGACGAGCGCGGTGGAGTTGCCCGCCGCGTTCGTGGCCTGCGAGGTCGGGGTCCACAGCGCGCGGTCGTGCAGCTCGCCCTTCGCGGCGGCGGCGAGCAGGCGCTGCGAGCCGACGTTGGCGACCTCGGTGCCCTTGCCGAGGGTCTTCGGCCCGGTGAACGAGCCGAACCCGCCGCGGGCGGCGTGGATCCGGTCCAGCACGGAATGCGCGCGTTCCCAGGCGAGCTCCTCGGTGGCGCCGAGGATCGGCCGGAACGACACGCTGATTCCGGGGGTGTCGGTGCGCCCGGCCGCGCGGGCGGCGGCGCGCACCGAGGCGATCTGCTCGGCGGTCTCGGCCAGCGGTTCGCCCCACAGCGCGAACACGTCGGCGTGCTTGCCGCCGACCCGGTATGCGGCCTCGGAGGAACCGCCGAAGTACAGCGGAATCCGGGGCCGCTGAACGGGTTTCACCGCGGTCTGGAAGTCCTCGAAGCGGTAGTTCGGGCCGTCGTGGCTGATCGGGCCGTCCTCGGTCCACGCCCGCTTCAGGACGTCGAGGTATTCGTCGGTGCGGGCGTAGCGCTGCTCCTTGTCCAGGTAGTCGCCGTCGCGGCGCTGCTCGGAGTCGCTGCCGCCGGTGATGATGTGCACCGCGATCCGGCCGCCCGCGAGGGTGTCCAGCGTCGAGAAGGTGCGCGCCGCCAGCGTCGGCGACACGAAGCCCGGCCGGTGCGCCACCAGGAACCCGAGCCGGTCGGTGTGCGCGGCGACGTGCGCGGCGATCTGGGTGCCGTCCGGTGAGCCGGAGCCGTGGCCGATGAGCACGCGGTCGAACCCGCCGTCCTCGTGGGCGCGGGCGAAACGCCGCAGGAACTCCGGGTCGATCGCGGGCCCTTCTGCTCGGTGGATCTCCGAGACGTGCTGGGGGCCGATCATGCCGACGATTTCCACACTCATGACAACACTTCCTGTTCGGTCCTGATCCGCGAGCGGACGCGTCGGCTCGCCCCGGCTCCGGTGGAGCCGCGGTGGTGATCGCGCGTCCGTGCGGCGAATGTCGTTGCGCCGCTATGGAGAAGTCGTGCTCAGTGCACTCCCAGCCAGGAGAGGAGCTCGGCGCGCTGCGCCACGAACGCCGGTGCGGACACGTCGCGCGGGCGGGGGTGTTCGACGAGCTGGTCGTGCACGATGCCGCCGCCGTCCATCACCAGCACCCGATCCGCGAGCAGCAGCGCCTCCTCGACGTCGTGGGTGACGAGCAGGATCGCGCAGCCGTGGCGCTGCCACAGCTCCCCGACCAGCGCCTGCACCTTCAGCCGGGTGAGGGCGTCGAGCGCGGAGAACGGCTCGTCCAGCAGCAGCAGGTCCGGTTCGCGCACCAGCGCGCGGGCCAGCGAGGCGCGCTGCGCCTCACCGCCGGAGAGCACCTTCGGCCACACGTCCACCCGGTGCCCGAGGCCGACCTCCTCCAGCGCGGCGACGGCCTTCGCCCGGTTCGGCTTGCCGCGCAGGCCGAGGACCACGTTGCGCCACACCCGCTTCCACGGCAGCAGCCGCGGCGCTTGGAACGCCACCGCGCGCCGCTGCGCCACCTGGACCTCGCCGGTGATCTCGCGGTCGAGGTCGGCGAGGATGCGCAGCAGGGTGCTCTTGCCGCACCCGCTGGGGCCGAGCAGCGCCACGAACTGGCCCGGTTCGATGTCCAGGTCGAGACCGTCGATGACGGTGTGGTCGCCGAAGCTCTTCGTGAGGCCGCGCACCGTGGCGGGCAGCGCGCCCTTCGACGCGGACTCGGTGGCGGTCTCCGGCGCACCGCCCGGGTCGGTGGTGGCCCCGCCCGGACCGGTGGTGGCCGCGTCGACGTGCTCGTCGGGGGCGGCCTCGGGGGCCGCGGTCTCGGGGGCGGATTCCGTCACGCTCCGCGGAAAGCCGGTCGCCATGCCAGCACGGTCCTTTCGAGAAGTCGAACGATGAAGTCGGCCACCAGGCCGAGCAGGGCGTAGAGCACCAGGCAGACCACGATGACGTCGGTCTGGAAGAACTCGCGGGCCATGTTCATCTCGTAGCCGATGCCCGCGTTCGCGTTGATCGTTTCGCCGAACACCAGCGCCAGCCACGCCGAGCCGAGCGAGAACCGCAGCCCCACCAGCGCGTTCGGCATCGCCGCGGGCAGGATCACGTGCCGCACCTGGGCGAACCAGCCGAGACCGAGGGTCTTGGCGGCCTCCACCAGGCCCGCGTCCACGTTGCGGATGCCGCCGAAGATGTTCATGTACAGCGGGAAGGTCACCGCGAGCGCGATGAGCACGATCTTCGGCGTCTCCCCGATGCCGAACCAGATGATCAGCAGCGGGATCAGGCCGATCACGGGCACCGTGCGCAGCATCTGCATCGGCGCGTCGGCGATGTCCTCACCGCGCCGGAACAACCCGGAGATCGTGGCCAGCACGACCGCCGCGATCAGGCCGAAGACCAGCCCGATCGCCACGCGCTGCACGGAGGCCAGCACCGCGTCCTGCAGCCTGCCCTCCTGCCACATCTCCCAGGCGGTGGCGGCGACCGTCGCCGGCGAGGCGAGCGTGTCGTCGTCGAGCACGCCGATCGAGCTGAGCAGTTGCCACAGCGCGATCAGCGCGATCGGGCTGAAGGTCTTGACCAGCCAGCGGGGAACGCGCTGCTCCCCTTTGGATCGGCTGGTCCGCACCGTTGTGACGGCGATGCCGCCGGTGTCGGATCGGGCGCTCGGAGGCGCCGCGGGCGAAGTCATCGTCACGCTCCACTGGCGACAAGGATCTGCGGAGGACGGCACTGGTTCGCGACCGGTGCCGCCGAAGAACGGGGCGCCGCACCGACTCGCATCAGGCGTGCGGTGTCACCGGAGAAGGTCGGTCAGCGGGCGCGGCAGTGCCGGCTCGGCCGAGCGGTCCGGCTCGGCCACGGCAGTGCGGAAGGAAGGGCTCAGGCGCTACAGAGCGCGGAGGACACCCGTGCGTTGTCCACGTATTCGCGCGTGGTGAGCGTCGCCGTCCGGGCCATGCGATCACGGTAGCCACGCCGCCCAGCGGATGTAAACCCAACCCACCAGACCAAGATTGTGCCTCTCACAGTGTGGGAGTTCGTCGTGCCGGGGTGCGGAGGGCCCTTCCATCGCCGGGGAGCGCCGGAATCCGCCGTCACCCGAGCGACCGGCGAACTTCGCGGAGCCCCGGATATCCGGGAACGCGGGATCCGCCGTCTTCATAGCGTCGATGGCATGATCCGACCACTCCCGCTCGACCCGCTCGAAATCCGGTTCCAGCGCGCGGCGCAGGACCGATGGCGGCTGCGCCTGGGTGTGTGGACGACCGAGGGCGTGCTGATCGCGGCCTTGCTGATCGCGGCGGTGTTCGGCGCGCTGGGCTTCTCGGTGCAGTGGCTGTTGTGGCCGGTGCTCGCGATCACGATCCCGCTCGGCATCGGCCTGCGAGTCGTGCTGGCGGTCGCCGACCGGCGCCACCGGTACCTGGGCGAGCTGATCTCCGAGCGCAACGGCGTTCCGGTGCGCGTCCGCCCCGCCCACGGGATCAGCATCGTGCTGCCGTGGCAGCTGGCCCGCGCGCTGTTCCGGCCGTACGCCGTGGACAAGGAGACCCGGACGCTGGAGCGGGTCGCGTTCTGGCGTTCGGCGAGCGGTCTGCTGACCGTCAGCATCGCGACGGGGCTGTACCAGAAGTCGGTGCTGGAGAACCTCACGGAGGCCTCCGAGAAGACGTTCTGGACCGCCCTGCTCGCGCTGTGCGTCGTCCCGGTGGTGCTGCCGCTGCTGTTCTTCGCCACCCACCGGCGGTTCCGCGGCCGGTTCGGGGCGGGGTTCTCCCGCCTGGGAGGACGGCTCCTGGCTGGCTTGGGCACCGTCGTCATCCCGGTCGCGGTGGCCGTCGGATGCATCGTGGCGCTCTGGGCCGGTTCGGACGGCGAGGAGACCCAGGTGATCACCGAGGGATGGCAGTACGCGGTCGGACTCACCGCATTCCTGTTCGTCGGCTGGCTCGCGGGGTACGCGCTGTGCTTCGTGTACTGGGCGGCGCGGACGGCGATGTGGACGAGCGACGTGCACCCGCTGCTCGCGCCGGTCATCTCGGCGGCGCTGGCCGTCACGATGACCGGGATCGAGTTCGTCGGCCGGTGGACCACCGCGCAGGACCCCGTACCCGATGAACTCTCGTACGCGCTGAACCTGTGCGGGCTGGTGACCACGCTGGCACTGGCGTTCGTCGAGTACCGGCACCTGCGCGGAACCGGCATCGGCTGGCTGACCGGACCCGATCCGCTGGAGCAGGACACCGTGCCGATCCCGCGGGTGGAGCCCGTGACCGATCGCCTCCAGGCAGTGCAAGGCACAGCCGATCCGATCGTTCACGGCCTGACGCCCCGCCCCCGGCGGCCGGTGCGGCGCCACGGCCCGGGGAACCCCTAGAAACCGCGCGAACCGGCCGAGCACCGGCATTCGTTCGGATACGATCGCGGCATCATGAGCTCCACTTCCGGCGAACTGCTGGCCGTCAGCGACCTGCACGTCGCGATGGCCGAGAACAAGGACATCGCGCGCGCCCTGCGTCCGCGCACCGAGCACGACTGGCTGATCGTCGCGGGCGACGTGGGCGAGCTCGCCGACGAGATCTCCTGGGCGCTGGGCATGCTCGCGGAGCGGTTCGCGAAGGTCATCTGGGTGCCCGGCAACCACGAGCTGTGGACGCCGAAGCAGGATTCGCTGCAGCTGCGCGGTGAAGCCCGTTACCTGGAGCTGGTGCGCCGCTGCCGCGAGCTCGGCGTGGTCACCCCGGAGGACGAGTTCCCGGTGTGGACCGGGCGCGGCGGCCCGGTGACCATCGCGCCGCTGTTCGTGCTCTACGACTACACCTTCCGCCCCGCCGGGACCTCCACGAAGGAGGAGGCGCTGGCCGTGGCGCACGAGTCCGGCGTGGTGTGCAGCGACGAGTTCCTGCTGCACCCGGATCCGTACGCGACCCGCGACGACTGGTGCCGGGCGCGGCTCGCCTACAGCGAGAAGCGGCTCGCCGAGTGCGATCCGGAACTGCCGACGGTGCTGGTGAACCACTACCCGCTGGTGCGCGAACCCACCGACGTGCTCTGGTACCCGCAGTTCGCGCAGTGGTGCGGCACCGTGCACACCGCCGACTGGCACCTGCGCCACCGGGCCGCGGCCGTGATCTACGGGCACCTGCACATCCCCCGCACCACCTGGCACGACGGCGTGCGGTTCCAGGAGGTGTCGGTCGGCTACCCGCGCGAGTGGAAGCGCCGCGGCCTGCCCGACGACCCGCTGCGCCTGGTGTTCCCCGAGGAGACGTCGTGATCGAACGCCTGCTGCCCGGCGAGCTCGCCTGGGAGGAGACCCGCACCGACCCGCCGGACGCCTGGCTGTTCGACGAGGAGGCCGCGGTGATCGCGCGCGCGGTGGACAAGCGCCGCCGCGAGTTCACCACGGTCCGCCACTGCGCCCGAGCCGCGCTGGCGAAGGTCGGTGTGCCGGCCGCACCGCTGCTGCCCGGCGAACGCGGCGCGCCCGGCTGGCCCGCCGGGGTCGTGGGCAGCATGACGCACTGCGCCGGTTACCGGGCCGCCGTCGTCGGCCTGGAGAGCTCGGTGCTCACCGTCGGCATCGACGCGGAACCGCACGACGTGCTGCCGGACGGCGTCCTCAACGCCGTGACCCTCCCCGCCGAGCGCCCGCGGATCGAGGCGCTGTCCGCCGAGGACCCTTCGGTGCACTGGGACCGGATTCTGTTCAGCGCCAAGGAATCCGTCTACAAGGCGTGGTTCCCGATCACCGGCGAGTGGCTGGGCTTCGAGGACGCCGACCTCACCATCGACCCCGGCGGCACCTTCTCCGCGCGGCTGCTCAAGACCGGCCCCGAAGTGGAGGGGGCCCCGCTCACCTCGTTCACCGGCCGCTGGCTGGCCGACGACGGCCTCATCATCACCGCCATCGCACGCCTGCCCCGGACCCGCTGACCCGCCCGGTCCTCACACCTCGGCGAGAACTGCGTCGAGCACCCGGTGCTGCGCGACGGCGGACTCTCCGAGCGGGTCGGCGGCGAGCGTGATCAGCGCTTTCCACAACGCCCAGCCGCGAGCGCGCGCCCACGTCGCGTCGTCCAGTCCGACGGCCGCGCGGAACGCGTCCCGGCTCGCGCCGGTGAACAACGTCCACGCGATCACCAGGTCGCAGGCGGGGTCCCCGACTCCGCAGGACCCGAAGTCGATGACCGCGCTGAGCCGGCCGTCGCGCACCAGCAGGTTCCCCACGGCGACGTCGCCGTGGAACCACACCGGGTCGCCGCCCCAGGTCGAGTCGAGCGCCGCGTCCCACACCGCGGCGACCGCGTCCACGTCGATCCGGCCGTCGAGCTCCGCCAGCGCGGCCCGGGTCTCACCGTCGTAGTGCGCGGGCGGCGCTCCCCGGTGGAAGTTGTGCGCCCCCGGTGGCGGGCCGCCGGACGCGTCGATCCGGTGCAGGGCCGACAGGAACTCCGCGACCGACACGGCGAAGGAGGTCAGATCCGCGATGCGCCCCGGCGCGGCGGTCGCGCCGTCCAGCCAGCGCCGGATCGACCAGCTGCGCGGAAAACCGCACCCAGGCTCGCCTTTGGCCAGCGGCTCCGGGATCGCCACGGGCAGCGACGGCGCGAGCAGCGGGAGCCAGTGGTGCTCCTTGTGGATCGCCGCCTCGTACTCGGGCGCCGTCGGCAGCCGCACCGTCATCCGCTCGCCGAGCCGATAGGTCCGGTTGTCCCACCCGTCGACCTCCACGGGCGTCACCGGCAGCCCGCCCCACCGCGGGAACCGGGTCGCGACCAAGCGCCCGACCAGCTCCGCATCGATCCCCGCACGCCCGTCCCGAGCCCCCTCGACCACACCGGAACCCTGCCCGCCCCCACCACGACCGAGCAACCGAATTTCACCGGCCGAGGCGCGAGGTGATGCCCGACACGTCGGGTTGACCGTGCCGCGACGGCACGGCGTGTGCTGGTTGCAGCGCCTCACCAGCCCGATGAAAGGACTCCGATGACCTCACCCGCACGCCTCTCCGTCGAGGACCTGGTCGGCCCGCCCGAGCGCGCCGGTGCGTCGATCTCCCCGGACGGCGACCGGATCGCCTTCCTCGCGCCGTGGAAGAACCGGCTCAACGTCTGGGTGCAGGACCTCGGCCGGGACGGAGGAGCCGACGGCGAGCCGCGCTGCGTGACCGCCGACGAAGTCCGCAGCGTCACGAGCTTCGAGTGGACGCACGACCCGCGCTGGCTGATCTACGCGCAGGACAGCGGTGGCGACGAGAACCACCACCTGTTCCGCGTAGACCTCACCGACCCGGAGGCACCGGCCGTCGACCTGACGCCGTACCCGGGGGCGCGGGTGCTGAGCCACGAGCAACCGCACGGGCGCCCGGGCACGGTGCTGCTTCAGATCAACCACCGCGAGGTCACCGAGATGGACCTCGCCGAGCTCGACATCGCGACCGGCGAGCTCACCGTGCTCGCGGAGAACCCGGGCCAGGTCATGGACTGGCTGCTCACGCCCGATCAGGAGCCGCACGCGCTGACCCTCAACGACGGCGGTGACATCGTCCTGTCCCGCTGGAACGCGGGCGACCCCGTCGAGATCGCGGTGTTCCCCGGCAGCGATCACCCGCTGGGCATGTTCCCGTTCGAACTCGCCGCCGACGGCGGCGGCGTGTGGCTGGGTTCGTGGGCGGGCGGCGACCGGCTGCTGCTGGCCCGGGTCGACCTGACCACCGGCGCGGAGACGCTGGTCGACGAGCACCCGGAGCTGGAGCTCGACGGGATGCGCCGCGGGGTGGAGCAGATCGGGTCACCGCTGATCCGCAGCCCGCGCGACGGTGCGCTGCTGGGCGTGCGGTACCTCGGCGAGAAGCAGGTGATCCGGCCGCTGACCCCACGGTTCGCCGCCGTGCTGGAGGCGCTGGACGCGCTGTCGGACGGGACCATCGGGCGGTTGTCCTGCGACCAGGACGAGCAGCGCTGGGTCGTCGGCTTCGACCACGACCGCGAGCCCGGCGCCACCTGGCTCTACGACCACGCGACCGGGGAGAGCAGGCTGCTGTTCCGCCCCTACCCGCACCTGGATCCCGCGGCGCTGGCGCCGATGACACCGGTGACGATCCCGGCCCGCGACGGGCTGGCGCTGCCGTCGTTCCTGACGCTGCCGGTCGGAGTCGAACCGAGCCGGTTGCCGTTGGTCCTGCTGGTGCACGGCGGCCCGTGGTACCGCGACTCGTGGGGCTTCAACGAGGCCGTCCAGCTGCTGGCGAACCGGGGCTACGCGGTGCTTCAGGTCAACTTCCGCGGCTCCGTCGGCTACGGCAAGGCGCACATGCAGGCCGCGATCGGCGAATTCGCCGGAGCCATGCACGACGACCTGATCGACGCGGTCGGCTGGGCCGTGGCGCAGGGCTACGCCGACCCGGACCGGGTCGCGATCTTCGGCGGCTCCTACGGCGGCTACGCCACGCTGGTGGCGGTCACCCTCACCCCGGACGTGTTCGCCGCCGCCATCGACTACGTCGGCATCTCGGACCTGGAGAACTTCATGCGGACCGTTCCGGTGTTCGCCCGCAAGCAGCTGACCAACAACTTCCACCACTACATCGGCGACCCCGACGTGCCCGAGCACGTCGCCGACATCCGGGCGCGGTCCCCGATCCACCACGTCGACGAGATCCGCACGCCGCTGATGGTGGCCCAGGGCGCCAACGACGTCCGGGTGGTGCGGGCCGAGTCCGACAACCTCGTCGCCGCCCTGCGCGACCGCGGCGTGGACGTCGAGTACCTGGTCAAGGACGACGAGGGCCACGGCTTCCTCAACCCGGAGAACCAGATCGACTTCTACCGCAGAGCCGACCACTTCCTCGCGCGCCACCTCACCGGTTCCTCCGACGTGGCCTGCTGATCGGTCGTCGGTAGCGGAACCTCAGCGGTTTCCTCGCTGCGGGATCTTTTTCTCCGACGCCGCTGCCACCGATTCCTCCGCATCCGAGAAGTCCGATTCCGCTGCCGGTGAGCCGGAGAACGCGGACTCGACGGCTGGGGAGGACG
>NZ_JBSFWJ010000053.1:0-43899 GCF_053592695.1 Saccharopolyspora sp. NPDC002578
AGGTGTCTTCTCGCGAGGACAGCTTTTTCCCTCGTGGCGGAGCCACTTGGGAAAAAGATCCCGCAGCGAGAAGACACCTGAGGTTCCGCTACCCGGACACCCGCGCAGATCCCCCGCGAGAATCAGGCGACAGCGATGTCCACGGGGTGGACGCCCGGTCCGGAGGCGGACACGTCCGACTGGCCCTTGCCGTCGCGGTGCAGCGCGCGCACCGTCCACGATCCGGGCGCGGCGTAGAACCGGAAGTCGCCCTCCGGGGAGGACACGACCTCGGCGGTGAACTCACCGGTGGCGTCCAGCAGCCGCACGAACGCGCCGCCGACCGGCGTGGAACCGGAGTGCACCTTGCCGGTCACGACGATCTGGTCGGTGTCCTCGGCGACGGCGGTCGAAGTCTGCTGCGGCGCACCGCATCCGTCCAGGCTCATGCTCACGCTCCCTGTTGGCTCGGGTTCTCGACCGGCACGCCCACCAGCGAGCCGTACTCGGTCCAGGAACCGTCGTAGTTCTTGACGTTGGCGTGCCCGAGCAGCTCACGCAGCACGAACCAGCTGTGCGACGAGCGCTCCCCGATGCGGCAGTAGGCGATGGTGTCCTTCGAGTCGTCCAGGCCGGCCTCGGCGTAGATCTTCTTGAGGTCGTCGTCGGACTTGAAGGTGCCGTCCTCGTTGGCGGTCTTGCTCCACGGCACGTTCACGGCCTGCGGGATGTGCCCGGCGCGCTGCGCCGACTCCTGCGGCAGGTGCGCCGGCGCGACCAGCTTGCCCGCGAACTCGTCGGGCGAGCGCACGTCGACCAGGTTCTGCGCGCCGATGGCGTCGACGACCTCGTCGCGGAACGCGCGGATCGAGGTGTCGGGCTCCTGCGCCTGGTAGCTGGTGCCCGCGCGGTTCGGCTCGTCCTTGACGAGCTTGCGGCCGTCGAGCTCCCACTTCTTGCGCCCGCCGTCGAGCAGCTTCACGTCCTGGTGGCCGTAGAGCTTGAAGTACCAGTAGGCGTAGGCGGCGAACCAGTTGTTGTTGCCGCCGTAGAGGATCACCGTGTCGTCGTTGGCGATGCCCTTGGCCGAGAGCAGCTTCTCGAAGCCGGCCCGGCTGACGAAGTCGCGGCGCACGTGATCCTGCAGGTCGTTGCGCCAGTCCAGCTTGATGGCGCCGGGGATGTGGCCACCGTCGTAGGCGGTCGTGTCCTCGTCCACCTCGGCGAACACGACCTTGTCGGTGTTCAGGTTCTGTTCGGCCCAATCGGTGGAGACCAGGACCTCTGCACGGCTCATCGAGCGACTCCTTCTTGTTCTCGTTGCTTGCACGTGTGTTGTGGACTCACCCGGTGTGGGCCTGCTTCGCCGGGACGACCCGGCGCAGCACCAGGTACAGCTGACAGCCGAGGCAGTAGCCGAAGGCCGCGTTCAGCAGCGCCGCCACCAGCGCGAGCGCGTTGGCGACCATGCCCAACGTGGTCCATTCCAGGGCGTATCCGGCGGTGGCGACCACGGTGAACACGAAGCCGACCCCCTGCGAGAAGCGCACCGGCGCCGGGGCTTCCCGCTCGGATTCCGGGATCGGCGGCAGCTTCGGCGCCACGGCGGAGCGGAACACCGCTCCCCACGGGTTGAGACCCATGCCGACGAAAGCGCATAACGCGAACAGCACCGTTTGCACCGCGAGCACGCGCCAACTCCCGGTGACCAGGCCGATGGCCAGGATCACGCTGGTGATGGCGGCGGTGAAGCGGACTCCACGCGGGTCCAGGGTGGCGGGCATGAGCATCCTCCGTAGCGGTACCGACAGGGTGGACCGGATCTCGTGGACCGGCTGATCGGCCGGTCCGTCCGGCGGCGCTGGATGCGGGCTTCTGCGCAGGAGGAATTCCTTGCGAGCGCCACGGGCATCCGTCCTACCGCCCGTTCAGTGCCTGGGACACAGGCTGCTGCCCACGCGGCAGAAGTCCACCGCGCGCCGTCGGGTCAGCAGTACATGCACGGCTCGGAGGCTACCCGTTTCGACCGATCGGCGGGAAGAACGTTCACTGGGTGAGACGCATCGCGTACTCCGGTTCGCCGCGTCGGCGCGGTGAAACAGCAGCTCACCGGGGCTGCGGGGGATTTCCCCGGCGGTCGCGGTGCTGGTGCTCGCGATTCGCCCTGCCGGGTTTCCCAGCATTCGGATAGCCGCGGTGGCGCTCATGGCAGGTGCGGTCGCAGCGCGGCCGTGAGCTCGTCGCGGCGGGGCACCCCGCCGACGCGGAACAGCTCGGTGCCGGAGCCGTCCAGTGCGAGCGTCGTGGGCGTGCGGTGCACGCGCAGCGGCGTGGACCACTCCGGGTGATCGGTGAGGTCGACCTCGACGTGGCGCATGCCCTCGGTGCGCTGCGCCAGGTCGGCCAGCAGGATGCGGGTGTGCCTGCAGGGCGCGCAGAACGTGGTGGACAGCTGCAGCAGCGTCACCCCGGTTCCGTCGAGGTCGCCGAGCCGGGCGCGCAGGCCGTCGGGGAGTTGATCGGGCACGTCCGGTGCAACGCCCGCGGGCGCCGCGGTCTTCCCGGATCCGGTCGCGGGTTCGCCCGCCCCGAGCGGGGTGGTCGTCGCCGCCGGGCGCACCCGGCCCTCGCGGGCGCGCCAGACCGCCCCGAACACGAGCGTCGCCGCGACGACGGCGAGCAGCACGACCCAGCCGGTCATCCGGTGGTCACCCCGCCGGAGCCGATCGTGACGTCCTGCGCGGTGCCCTCCATGACCAGCGCGCCCCGCTCCACCCGAACCGCGGTGGGCGTGACGGAGAACGGCAGCACGCCGGGGTCGATGGTGGTGGTGAACTGCTGCAGGATCGACTTCTCGAACACGTCGCCCAGCGGGATGTCCGACAGCGCCTGGTCGGCGATGTCGAGCTTCTTCGGCTCGATGGTGATCTGGCCGTTGAGCAGCGACAGCACCCCGATGACCTTCACCCGCACGTTGTTGCCCGCGATGTCGAGGGAGCCGTCGAGCGCGACCGTGGCCCGGCTCGGGTCGCTCGCGCCGGTCCCGGTGGTGCTGCCCGATCCGTCGTTTCCGTCGGCCGGTTCGTCGAGGGCGTCCTTCGGTGCCGGGTTGATCGTCAGGTCCGTGATGCCGATGTAGCGGCCCACGTCGGAGGCCTTGAGCTTCACCCGGCCGACCAGCTCGTCGACCTGGATCTCGTCGGCCTTGCCGGCGATCACGTCGCCGAGCGCGACCCGGGCGTGGTGCAGGTTCGCCTCGACGCCGAGCTCGCTGAGCTCCCCGACCCGCACGGCCTTCGCGGCGAGCTCCACGTCCTGGTAGTCCCCGGCGACGGCCTGGGTGAGGAACGGGAAGCCGTGCACCCGCACGGACGGGTCCTCGTCGAGCTTCAGCTGTTCGCGGACCTTCTGCGACACCTGGTACTCGGCGACCGACGCCGCGCCGTAGTCGGCGACCACCAGCAGGCCGAGGACGATGACGAGGGTGACGACGAGCTTCTTCACCGCGAGCGGTCCGTTCTGTCGGGGTCTCGGATTCGGGGCGGAGTGGATCGTGCGGGGTTGATCCGGTTCACCTTCGCACTTGACCGCCCGCGACCGACAGGTGTGCTCGGCAACAGGTGGTTCGCGGAGCTCAGCGCGCCGCTGCTCGCGGTGGCGGGCCGACCGCGGTGCGCGCCCAGGCCGCCATCCGGTCGACGAGGGCGCCGCCGGTGGCGCTCTCCGCGTGCCGCATGCCCGGTTCCAGCCACAGCTCACCGCCCGCGGCGGCGTGCAGCGCCTCCGCGTCGGCCACCGGGAAGTAGTGGTCGTCGGTGCCGTGCACCAGCAGCGTCGGGGTCGGGGCGAGCCGCGGCGCCAGTTCGATCGGGGAGGCGGGGACCTCGGGCCACTCGCCGCCGAGCCGCACTCCCAGCAGCCGTGCGGTCCACCGGCCGTGCGGCTGCTCCAGCAGCCAGTGCACCCGGCGCATCGCCGGGGTGTCCCGCACCCACCAGCGCGCCGGGCCGCTCACCGAGATCATCGCGTCCGGGCGCTCGGCCGGTGCGGCCAGCGCCGCGTGGCGCAGCACCACCGAGCCGCCGAGCGAGAACCCGAGGGTCACCACGCGCCGGTGCCCCAGTTCGCGCAACCGGGTCAACGCGGCCGTGATGTCCTGGACCTCCGTCGGCCCGACGGAGGTGACCCCGGCGGAGCGGCCGTGGCCGCGGAAGTCGACGGCGAGCACCGACCCGTGCTCGGCGAGTCGCCGCAGCACTCGGCGCACCGCGGGTTTCCGGATGTGGTTGGTGAATCCGTGCCCGACGGCGAACGCCAGGTCAGAGCCGCGCGGGCAGCGGTGGTAGAGGCCGCGGAGCCGGACTCCGTCGGCCGCGGTCAGCGTGATCGGGCGCGGCCGAAACGTGGCCGTAACGTGGCTTCGCGGCCCATTCACAAATGTGACGCCGTCGGTTTCACCTGGGGTTTTCGCACTCATCAGGGTTATTGTGCTTGGCATCCACAGGCAACGAAGCCGGGTCGTCCGGCCCAGCACGCTGGCTGAACGGCCTTCGCGAGCCAGCCGCTTCGGTGTTGGCCCTGGGACGGGAGGCCCCCGCATGAGTTCCGAACTGCTGCTGTTGACCAGCGATCAGAACGGCGAAGCCGCACTGCCGGCACTGGCCCTGCTGCCGCACCGCGTGCGCGTCCTGCCGCCCGACCCCGGCGCCATCCTCTCCGCGGGCACCCACGACGTGGTGCTGGTCGACGCCCGCACCGATCTGGCGGGGGCGCGGGACCTGTGCCGCGTGCTCGCCTCCGGCGACGCCCCGGTGATCGCGATCGTGAACGAGGGCGGCCTCGTCACGATCAGCGCCGAGTGGGGCGTGGACGACATCCTGCTGCCGACCAGCGGCCCCGCCGAGGTCGACGCGCGGATGCGGCTGCTGACCACGCGCCGCACCAGTGAGAACGCCACCGCGGACGGTTCGCTGTCGGTCGGCGACCTGGTCATCGAGGAGGCGACCTACACGGCGCGGCTCAAGGGCCGGGCGCTGGAGCTCACCTACAAGGAGTTCGAGCTGCTGAAGTACCTGGCGCAGCACGCGGGCCGGGTGTTCACCCGCGCGCAGCTGCTCCAGGAGGTGTGGGGCTACGACTTCTTCGGCGGCACCCGCACCGTCGACGTGCACGTGCGACGGCTGCGCGCGAAGCTCGGCGCCGAGTACGACTCGATGATCGGCACCGTGCGCAACGTGGGCTACAAGTTCGTCCGCCCCGCCCGCCCCGGCCAGGCGCAGCCGAAGACCCCGGTGGACGCCGACGCGACGGCCGTCGCCGAAGCCGAAGCGATCATCGCCTCGCACGCCTGACCCGCCCGGACGGTCGGCGGGCGAGTTCGCCGCCGCTCGTGCGACGCCCCTTCGCCCTCGCGGCGAGGGGGCGTTGTGCCGTGCACCGGCCGACTTCATCACGTGTCGCGGCGGGGCGGTCGGTGGGTAACGTCGGGGCCGTGCAGCTGACGTGGCGAAACGGACTGGACAAGGCCGAGGTGGCCGAGGTGATGGCGCTGCTCGGCGCGGCGGAGCAGGCCGACGGGGTCGCTCCCGCCGGGGAGCACGTGATCTTGCGGTTGCGCGCGCACCGCGATGTGGCGCAGCAGATCGAACCGGTGCAGGCGGACGTGCGGTCGGAGCACTTCGTGGTGCGCGACGCCGCGGACGCGCTGCTCGGCTACGCCCACCTCGACGTCGGCGGCGAACCGGGCGAGCCGCTGGTGGCGGAGCTCGCCGTGCACCCCGAGCACCGGCGCCGCGGCGTCGGCGCCCGGCTCGTCGAGGCGCTGCTGGAACGCGCCGACCTCGCGCAGGCCCCCGAGGACGACACCGGCCGGTTGCGGGTGTGGTCGCACGGGGAGCACCCGGGTGCGCTGCGGTTGGCGGCCCGGTTCGGCTTCGCCCGGCCGCGCGAGCTGTGGCGGATGGGGGTGCGGCTCGCCGACGCGGAGCTGCCGGAGGTGTCGCTGCCGGAGTCGGTGACGATCCGCGCGTTCCGGCCCGGCGCGGACGAGGCCGAGGTGGTGCGGGTCAATCACCGTGCGTTCCAGTGGCACCCGGAGCAGGGCGCGATGAGCGAGGCGGACCTGCGGGAGAAGGAGGGCGAGGACTGGTTCGACGCGGCCGGGTTCCTGCTCGCAGTGGACTCGCGGGACCGGTTGCTCGGCTTCCACTGGACGAAGGTGCATCCCGGCGGCGAGGGCGAGGTCTACGTCGTCGGAGTCGACCCGGACACGCAGGGTAATGGCTTGGGGAAGTCGTTGACGGTGGCCGGTTTGCGGTATTTGCGCCAGCTCGGCTGTTCCTGGGTGCTGCTCTACGTGGAGGGCGATAACGCGCCCGCCGTCAAGGTCTACCAGCGGTTGGGCTTCGAGCGGACGGACGTCGACGTGCAGTTCGGTCGCTGAGCCCGAGCCGGGCAGCTGGATCACTGATTGCGAACGGCGAAGTCACGGGAAGATTGCGCGTCACCCGTTGGAACGTGGCGCTGCTTACTAAGCGTGCCATGTTCACTTCTCGTTCACTTGCTGCATGGCGCCAGTCCACTCCCGCTGCTTAGCGTTCGGAGGCGAGCGGCAGCGTGCCGCGTCCACGGTGTTTCCCTGATCATGGAGGAACAGAAGTGAAGATCAAGCGCCACAGTGCCGCGCTGGGCTTCCTCGCGGCGGGCACGCTCGTGCTGTCGGCCTGCGGTAGCGACCAGAACGTCAAGGCGGAGGACGTCAACCCCGCCCTGTCGAACCTGAACGTGGAATGCGGCACCCAGCCCGTCTCCTCCGAGGGCTCCTCCGCGCAGAAGAACGCCATGGACGTTTTCGCCCGCGACTACAGCTCCAAGTGCGAGGGCCAGGAGCTGCGCTACACCAAGTCCGGTTCCGGCAAGGGCGTGTCCGCCTTCAACGCCGGCCAGATCGACTTCGGCGGATCCGACTCGCCGCTGGACGAGGAGGACGGCGAGGTCGCGAAGGCCGCGGAGCGCTGCCAGGGCAACCCCGCCTGGAACCTCCCGATGGTCTTCGGGCCGATCGCGATCTCGTACAACATCCCGGGCGTGAGCGACCTGACGCTGAACCCCGAGCTGATCGGCAAGATCTACCAGGGCCAGGTCAAGAACTGGAACGACCCGGCGATCGCGGCGCTCAACCCCGGCAAGCAGCTGCCGGACCTCGACATCGTGCCGTTCTACCGCTCCGACGAGTCCGGCACCTCGGACAACTTCCAGAAGTACCTGAAGACCTCCACCAACGGCGCGTGGACCGGTGAGGGCAAGCAGTTCCGCGGCGGCCCCGGCGTCGGCCAGGGCAAGGAAGGCAGCGACCAGGTCTCCCAGGCCGTCCAGGCCACGCCCGGCGGCATCAGCTACATCGAGTGGTCGTTCCCGAAGAACCTCGGCCTCGGCATCGCCAAGATCGACAGCGGTGCGGGCCCGGTGGAGCTGACCACCGCCAACGTCGGCAAGGCCATTAACGAGGCCAAGATCGAGGGCGAGGGCAACGACCTGCGCGTCGACCTCGACTCGATCTACGGCAACAAGGCCCCCGGCGTCTACCCGATCGTGCTCAACACCTACGAGATCGTGTGCTCGAAGGGCTACGAGCCGGAGACCGCCAAGGGCGTCAAGGCCGCGCTGACCGTCGCCGCGAACGCCAACCCCACCGAACTCGAAGAAGCCGGGTACGTGCCGCTCCCGCAGGAGTTCAAGGACAAGGTGCTGACCGCGGTCAACGCCATCTCCTGATGCTGAACCTCGGCGCACGTCCCGAAGTGAGAGGCTGCGAACCGCAGTGACCGACTCGACCCGAGCCGATCAACGCCCCGCGGGCACCGGTGACGACACCGGCGCCCGTCGGGGCGTTCCGGCGTCCAGCTCCGGACCGGAGGCCCCCATTTCCGCTCCCGAAGCACCCGCCGCGGACGAACCGAAGAAGGTAGTCCGCGCGGGTGATCGCGTATTCCAGTCCCTGGCCACCGGCTCCGGGATCTTCATCGTCGCGCTGATCGCGGCGGTCGGCATCTTCCTCCTGCTGCGGGCCTTCCCGTCGCTGCAGGCCAACCAGGTGAGCTTCCTGTTCAGCCGGGTCTGGGACACCAGCGACCCGAACAACCTGAAGTTCGGCATCACCGACCTGGCCTGGGTCACCGTGGCGAGCTCGCTGGTGGCGCTGGTGATCGCGATGCCGGTCTCCTGCGGCATCGCGCTGTTCCTCACCCAGTACGCGCCGCGCTCGCTGGCCCGGCCGTTCGCCTACATCGTCGACCTGCTGGCCGCGGTGCCGTCGGTGGTCTACGGCCTGTGGGGCGTGGTGGCGCTGGCGCCGGTGCTGAACCCGGTCGCGACCTGGCTGAACACCAACCTGGGCTGGGTGCCGATCTTCGCCGACGGCAACGTGCCCGCCAACAGCGGCGCGAACATCTTCACCGCCGGGATCGTGCTGGCCGTGATGATCCTGCCGACCATCACCGGCGTCACCCGCGAGGTCTTCCAGCGCACACCCACCGCGCACATCGAAGGCGCCCAGGCGCTCGGCGCGACCCGGTGGGAGGTCGTGCGCACCACGGTGTGGCCGTTCGGCCGCAACGGTTTCATCGGCGGTTCGATGCTCGGGCTCGGCCGAGCCCTGGGCGAGACCGTCGCGCTGACGATCATCCTCAGCGGCGTGAACATCGGTCCGAACTTCAGCGTCTTCGACGCCGGCGCCACCTTCGCCTCGAAGATCGCCCTCGGTTCCGCGGAGTTCGTCAACGACATGCAGGTGGGCGCCTACATCTCGGCCGGTCTGGTGCTGTTCGTGCTCACCTTCGCGGTGAACGCGATCGCCCGGTGGATCGAGAGCGCCAGCGGTAAGGGGAAAGCATGAGAACGGACACCGCTGACGTGGAACGGCCCGCCGCGACACCGGCGTTCCAGCCCCTCGGGTTCGGGCGGAAGCTGAAGAACGGCGCGGCGACCGCGCTGTTCGGGGCCGCGTTCCTGATCGCCGTGATCCCGCTGCTGTGGGTGCTGTTCACGCTGCTGCAGAAGGGCCTCGCGCCGCTGCTGCGGCCGGACTGGTGGAGCCACTCGTTCAACGGGCTGACCGCCAACGACTACAACGGCGGCATCTACCACGCGCTGATGGGGACGCTGCTCGAAGGCCTCGTGTGCGCGATCATCTCGGTGCCGCTGGGCGTGCTCGTCGGCGTCTACCTGATCGAGTACGGGCAGGACTCGCGCTTCGCGAAGGTCGCCACGTTCACCGTGGACATCCTCAGCGGCCTGCCCTCGATCGTGGCCGGGCTGTTCATCTACGCGCTGTGGATCACGACGTTCGGCTTCAACCGCAGCGGTTTCGCGGTGGCGCTGTCGCTGGTGCTGCTGATGGTGCCGGTGGTCGTGCGGGTCACCGAGACGATGCTGCTGATCGTCCCGGACGAACTGCGCGAAGCCTCCTACGCGCTGGGGGTGCCGAAGTGGAAGACGATCGTCAAGATCGTGCTCCCCACCGCGCTGTCCGGCATCCTGACCGGTGTCATGCTCGGCTTGGCGCGGGTGCTCGGCGAGACCGCGCCGCTGCTGATCCTGGTGGGCTACGCGAAGGCCATCAGCTTCAACCTCTTCGACGGCGGCCTGGCTTCGCTGCCGCTGGTCATCTACACCGAGCGCAGCACCGGCACCGAGGCCGGCGACTACCGCGTCTGGGGCGCCGCGCTCACCCTCGTTCTCGTCATCATGCTGATCAACCTCGCTGCGTCGCTGCTGTCGAGGCTGTTCGCCGTCAAGACCAAGTAGGGCGGTTTTCATGGCCAAGCGCCTCGATATCAAGGACCTGAACCTGTACTACGGCAAGTTCCACGCCGTGCAGGACGTGACCCTGCAGGTTCCGGCTCGCAGCGTCACCGCGTTCATCGGCCCCTCGGGCTGCGGCAAGTCGACCGTGCTGCGCTCGCTGAACCGGATGCACGAGGTCATCGCCGGTGCTCGCGTCGAGGGCAAGGTGCTCATCGACGGCGAGGACATCTACGGCGCCCACGTCGACCCGGTGCAGGTCCGCCGCACCATCGGCATGGTGTTCCAGCGGCCGAACCCGTTCCCCACGATGTCCATCCGGGACAACGTGGTGGCGGGTCTGAAGCTCGCCGGGGAGAAGAACAAGAAGCGCCTCGACGAGGTCGCGGAGCGGGCGCTGCGCGGCGCGAACCTGTGGGAAGAGGTCAAGGACCGGCTGGGCAAGCCCGGCGGCGGCCTCTCCGGCGGTCAGCAGCAGCGGCTCTGCATCGCGCGCGCCATCGCGGTGCAGCCGGACGTGCTGCTGATGGACGAGCCGTGCTCGGCGCTGGACCCGATCTCCACGCTGGCGATCGAGGACCTGATCTCGACGCTGAAGCAGGAGTACACGATCGTCATCGTCACCCACAACATGCAGCAGGCGGCGCGCGTCAGCGACCAGACCGCGTTCTTCAACCTGCGCGCCGTGGGCGAGCCCGGTCAGCTCGTCGAGATCGACGAGACCGGCCGCATCTTCTCCAACCCCAGCCAGAAGGCCACCGAGGACTACATCTCGGGCCGCTTCGGCTGATCCGGCCGCGCACCACCCGGGGCGCCCGCGACTTCACCCGAAGTCGCGGGCGCCCCGTCGTTGGAGGGCGGGTTCCAGCATCGGGACGAGGAAGCGCTCGGCGACCGCGCGGACCTGCTCGTCGTCGTCGAGGTCGACGAGCTCGCTGGGGATGACCAGGAACGACGCGGAGACGCGGACCATCAGCTCGGCCACGAGCTCCACGTCCACCTCGCCGGAGACGTGCCCGGCGCCCTGCTCCCGGCGCAGCTGCCCGGCCAGGAACCGCCGCACGGTGGCCAAGGTCCGCCCGCCGTCGTTGATCATCGAGGGCAGCACGACCTCCGGCTCGACCTCCATGAGCCCGCCGATCAGCGGGTTGCGCCGGATGGCGCGCAGCGCGCTCGCGAAGCCGAGCACCACCCGGTCCGCGACCGTCTCGGCACCGCGGATGTCGGTGCGGAAGCGGTCGAAGTACCGCCGGAACTAGGACCTGCGGGCGTTCATGACGCGAGCACGCCGCCTCCCGGACTGGGCGGACCAGCGGAAGCTGGAGCTCGCGGCCGAGTTCAACAAGTCCAGGGGCCTCTACCTCAACCTGCTCAACGGGGTCGGCGGCGGCATGTTGAGCACCGCCATCCCGAAGGAGGCCCGCGCCGTCTACTACTCCAAAGGCGGCGCCGACATGGAGGACCGGGTCGCGAAGACGAGCATCCTCGGCTTCGCCGTCGGCGATCCGAACGCCTACCGGCCCGACGGGTCCGTGGTGGTCGAGTCGGTCAAGACCCGGCTGGTGCACTCGGCCGTGCGGCACCTGCTGCAGAGCTCGCCGGGCTGGGCGCAGACCAGCGGCGGGCAGCGGATCCCGATCAGCCAGGAGGACATGCTGGTCACCTGGCACACGCTGCCGACCTTCGCGATGCGCCGGATGCTCGACTGGGAAGTGCCGATCACGCGGGCGGAGTCCGACGCGTACCTGCACCTGTGGCAGGTGACCGCCTACCTGCTCGGCATCCGCGAGGAGTACATCCCCGCGACCTGGGCCGCCGCCTACCGCCAGTCCGACCTGATCCTCGGCCGGAACATGGGGCCCACGCCCGAAGGCGTGGAGCTCACCGACGTCCTGCTGGGGCAGCTCGCCGAGCAGACCAGCCCGCCGCTGGGCGTGACCAGGCCGCTGTGCAACGCGCTCGCCCGGTACCTGGTCGGTGACGAGGTCGCGGCCTGGGACGCCATTCCCCGGGAACCGGTGTGGGATCCGCTGATCAAGGAGGCCTGGCCGCTGCTGGTGAAGTTCCGGGAGAACCTCGTTCCGCTGCCCGCGGTGCCGGAGGTCGCCTGGACCATCGACGAGGCCGCTCGGCAGTACATCCTCTTCTACCTCACCAAGGGCGAGGAAACGAAGATCGAGATCCCGACGACGAACCGGCCCGGCTGAGCACGTTCTCCCCGGCTCGATCGCGAAACCCCCGAACGGCGTCCCCCGGCACGAACCGCCCCCCTTCCCCGACGCGACACGACCGTCGAGGTCGATCCTCGATTTGCGGACCTGGACGCCACCGACGAGGTCACCACCATCGAAGGACTCCCGGCCGCGGTGGACGCCGAGCTGCACCCGGTGCAGCGGGCGTGGCTCGACAACGACGTCGCGCAGTGCGGCTACTGCCAGCCCGGCCAGATCATGACCGCCGTGGCGCTGCTGCGGCGAGTCGCCGCCGAGGACCGCGAGGTCACCGAGGCCGACCTCGACGACATCCGCAACATCTGCCGCTGCGGCACCTACCCGCGCATCCGCGCCGCGATCAGGGACGCGGCGCGCGACATGTGAACCCCGGTCAGGCCTTCCAGTCGTCGGCCACCGCCGAGATGAAGGCGCTGGAGTCCTTCGGCGGCAGGGCGACGCCGCAGACCCGCTCGAAGGCCGTCAGGTAGTCGCCGGTGTCGGCCGGCTTGTCCAGGAAGCGCGAACCGGCGGCGTCGCCCACGTGCACCACCTGCGGGTCGGCGTCGTCCGGGAAGGAGAACACCGAGATCCGCTCGCCCATCAGCGGATGTCCGCCGTGCCCGAACGGCAGCACCTGGATCGTCACGTTGCGGCGGTACCCCATCAGCACCAGGTGCTCCAGTTGCTGGCGCATCACCACCGGCCCGCCGACCGATCGGCGCAGCGCCGCCTCGTCGAGCACCGCCCACAGCTCCAGCGGCTCGTTGCCCAGCAGCCGCTGCTGGCGGGTCGTGGTGACGGTGAGCCGTTCCTGGCGGTCGGACTCACCGGGCACGTGCAGTTCGGTGTCGAACAGGGCCGCGCCGTACTCCGCGGTGTGCAGCAGCTCCGGGATGGGGTCGGCGCCGAAGCAGCTCACCGCCTTCGCGGCGGTCTCCAGCCCGAGGTGCGTCTCGAAGCCGGGGCGCTGCGCGGTCGTCGGGTACTGCTGCCACCAACCGCGCTCCTTGGAGCCCTGGGCGAGTTCGATCAGATCGGTGATCCGGTCGCCGCCGATGCCGTAGAACTCGGCCATCAACCGCACGTCGGAGGTGCGCACCGGCACCCGGCCCAGTTCGATCTGGCTGATCTTGCCCTGGGAGCAGTCCAGGTGGGCGGCCACCTCGCGGTGCGTGCGGCCCGCCTTCTCCCGGAGCTTGCGCAGTTCACCGCCGAGGCGCCGGCGGTGCACGGTCGGACTGTTATGCACCCTCGACCTCCGAACGGACGGTGTCAGGGCGCGCCTCATCGCTGCTGGTCACGTCCACGACGATCGCACACGGCATTCGGGTCATCGACTGGTGAGACCGAGTATTAATACACCGGTTGCCGTATCGGGTCTGATCATTTCGGTTCCGCGATCACTCGGCCACTCGCCGCAACCGGCCGCTGACCTGCCCGAACAGCCCCGGAAAACGACGACGCCCGCCGGGAGATCCCGGCGGGCGTCGTCGCTCGATCAGGTCAACTCGTGGGCATGCTGCCCGTCACGGTGAACACGACCCGGCGGCCGACGGCGACCGCGTGGTCGGCGAACCGCTCGTAGAACCGGCCGAGCAGGGTCACGTCGACGGCGGCGGCCACCCCGTGCGACCAGTCGGGCCGCATCATCACGGTGAACAGGTGCCGGTGCAGGTCGTCCACGGCGTCGTCGGCGGCCTCCAGGTCGCGGGCGGCCTCGATGTCCCGGGAGCGGATCACCGCGGCGGCGCGGCCGCACAGGTCCACGGCGACGCGGCCCATCTCGGCGAAGTACTCCTGCACCGGTTCGGGGAGCACGGGCTGCGGGTGCCTGCGGCGGGCCGCCTTCGCGACGTGCAGCGCCAGGTCGCCCATGCGCTCCAAGTCCTCGGCCGCGTGGATGGTGGAGATGACGGTGCGCAGGTCGCCCGCGACGGGCGCCTGCAGGGCCAGCAGGCCGAACGCCTGCTCCTCGGCACGTGCACGGGCCTCGTCGACGTGCACGTCCTCCTCGATGACCTGCTCGGCCAGAGTCAGATCGGCCTCCAGCAGCGCCTTCGTGGCACGTTCCATCGCCGTTCCGACCATGGTCGACATCGAGGCGAGCTCCTCGGCGAGATCGCCGAGCTGTTCCTGGTAGACCTCACGCATGCCGGTCACCTTACTTCCGGGAAGAATCGGACAAGACGCACGATGGTGAATCAGCGGTGAACGGACCATGATGTGCCCGTTCGAGTGGTATCGCAGGGCTCACCATCCGATCAGAGGCGCCCGTACCGCGACAAGGCGGAAATGGAGCAAATCGGACACCGCCGGATGTCGGCTCAGCCGCACATGTCGGTTCCCGCGTTCACCGTCGAGAGATCGCTCGGCATCTCCGGCTGCGCCCCGCCGGGCGCCTGGACCGGCCCGGTGAAGCCGGTGCCCAGCTCCAGGCGCAGCTCGTCGCCCGCCGCCGGGTCCTGCTCGGTCGTCGCGCCCGGCACCGAGGACGCCAGCAGCCGAGCCGCCGCCGCGTTCGCCGCGCTGTGCCGCACGACCGTCCGCGAACCCTGCTGCGCCAACGTCTCCGAGCCGGAGACCACGTACCCGGCCTTGCCGAGCTGATCCGCGGTGCGACCGGCCAGGCCGTCCGCGCCGGAGGCGTTGACGACGCGCACCGGCACGTCGGAGGGCTTCGCCGTGGCCGCACCGGCGCCGAACGCGGCCGGAGCGGTCGATGCGGGTCCCGCACCGCCCGCGGGCCCCGCGGCGGCCGGTTGCTGCTGCGCCACCGGGCCGTCCTCGATGATGGCGCGGAAAAGCCCGGCCGCGTCGGCCTCCTTGAGCTCCTCCATGCCCTCGTCGTTGGCGTAACCGGTGGTCGGCACCGTGATGAAGGTGATCTTGCCCGCGTCCATGCCCTGCATGGAGCGGCCCAGTTCGAGCAGCTGATCGGTGCCGACGTTCTCGCCGAAGGTGTTCGCCGCGACCGCGTCGACGAAGCCGCTGAGCTTCTGCGGATCCATCAGGACCTGGCCGGACATCGCCTTGCGCAGCAACGAGGACAGGAACAGCTGCTGGCGCTGCATCCGCCCGTAGTCCGAGGTCGGGTCGCCCTCCACGTAGCGGGCGCGCACGTAGTTCAGCGCCTGCGTGCCGGTGAGGGTCTGCGGCCCGGCGTTCGGCAGCACCACGCCGAGCTTGCGGTCCACGATCGGGATCTCCGAGCAGATGTCCACGCCGTGCATCGCGTCGACCATGGACTTGAAGCCCGTGAAGTCGATGCCGAGGAAGTTCGTCACCGACAGGCCGGAGAGCTGCTGCACGACCTTGGTGGTGCACTTCGGCCCGCCGACCGCGTACGCCTCGTTCAGCTTCGTCGCCGGCCGCGCCGGGACCTGCTCGCCGGTGTACTCGCCGGTGTCGGGGTTCCAGCGCTCGCAGCTCGGGATGTCGACCTGCAGGTCGCGCGGGAAGGAGACGACGAGCACGCGGCTCCGGTCCGCCGGGATGTGCGCGATCATCGTCGAGTCGGCGCGCGCGCCGGGCTCGTCGGTGGTGTCGCCGACGCCGTCCGCGGCGGTCGAGCCCGCGCGGGTGTCGGAACCCAGCAGCAGGAAGTTGCGGTCACCGGACTGCTTCGAGATGTCCTTGATGGACGAGGAGTTCGGGTCGAGAGCCGCGATGTCCTTGAACTTCGCGTCCACCCACGCCTTCGCGCTCCAGCCGATCCCGGTCGCCACGAAGATCGTCAGCGCGGCGGCCACCGCGAGCGCCTTGAGGATGCGGATGGTGCGGCGCTTGCGCTGCTCCTTCTTCCAGTCCATCCGGGAGGCGCCCGCCTCGCGGCCCTCGACGAAGTCGAACGGCATGTCGCGGCCCAGCTCGGGTTCCTTGCGCATGCCGAACAGCCACGAGTACTTCTTGCGCCGCGCGTCCTCCTCCACGGCGATCTGGTCGTGCACCGCGGAGAACCGGGCCAGCGTCGCGTCGATCTGGCGGATCTCGTCGCTGTCGCCGCTCGCGTCGTCCTCGTCGGCGTCGTCACCGCTGACCGGTGCGACGACGGCCGTCTCGTCCGCGGCCTTGTCGGGCCGCGAGGCCTTGTCGGGACGGGCCGCCTTGTCGGGGCGTCCGGGCTTGGCCGGGGTGCGGGTGACCTTGGTGCCTTCGTCCGCGGCGGGCTCCGGTTCGGCAGGCACGGCGGGGACCACCGCGGTCGCCTCGGGGTCCTCGGACGGGGCCGAAGCCGGACGCGCGGGCCCCGGCCGTCCCGGACGGCCGGGCCGGCCCTGGGCCGGGCGTTCGCCGTCGCCGGCCGGTGCCTCCCGGCGCCTGCGCGGAGCCTCGGGCTCCGCCGCGGGTTCCCCGGAGAGCGCCTGCGTGATGTGGGTGGCCTCGGCGTCCTGAGCGGCTCCCAGCGCGCCCGCGGCGGCCTGCGGCGGGGACGGGCGGCGGCGCTGCTGCGGCTCCTGCGGAGGACGCGGCTGGCGCCCGGGAGCGGGCTGCCTGCCGGTCTGCGGATGACCGGGCCGGCCGGGCGGGCGGGACTCGCCCTGGTCCGCCGGCGGCTCGGCGGCCCGGCGGCCACCGGTCCGAGGTTCTTGCGGAGCGGCGGGTGCCTGCGGCGCGGCCGCCCGGCTCTGCGGCCCGGCGGGGCCTTGCTGCGCGGGTCCCTGCGGCGGCCGAGCCGGCGCCGACCACTCCTGCGCCTGCCGATCTTGCGGCGCGGGCGGCTGCGCCGGGCCCTGCGGAGCTGCGGGCGGCTGCTGGGGGCGTTGCGGCGCCTGCCGGTTCGGCGGCGCGGGCTGCTGGGCGCCGCGCGGCTCGGAGTGCCTGCCCTCGCCCGGAGGGCGGGTCGGGGCGGCGGGCCGGGTGCGCCCGGTCGGGGGGCGGGAGGCCGACTCCGGCGGGGTCCAGTCGGATCGGCGTTCGGCGGGCGGGCCGCTGCGGGTGGGGCGTCCGCGCGACGGCGCCTGCGCCGACGCCTGCGGTGCGTGCGAACCGGGAGCCTCGGCACCGCCCTGCGGACCTGCCGGGGGTTGCTGCGCCGGGGGCTGCGGCTGCTGCGGGGAGGACTGCGGGGGTTCGGGTCGAGCGCGGCGCCCGCCGCCGCTCGGGGCTTCGGGTTCGGCGGCTCGGCGGTGCGAGCCGGTGCCCGCGCCGGGCGCCTTGCCGTGCTTGGAGAGCAGGTCGAACACCCGCGTACCGCCGGTGCCGTCGTCACCTAATGCGCGGCGGCGGCGCCCGGACTGCTGGTCGGGGGCGTTGTCCTCGTCCGGGCCCCCGTCTTGGTGGGGACTGTGGTGCCCGTGCTGGCCATGCCGGGGGTCCTGCGGCACCCGTGTTCCCTCCCCACCGTCGAAGTCGATGGTGTCGTCGTTCGGTATGGGCGTCAGCGGTCGACTCCCCGAAGTCCTATCGCTTAACGCTCCCGAGATAGTACGGCTGATCGCCCGAACTGACGATAGTGGGCGACAATTTCTTCACAATCAGTGCACGATTCACTGAGATTGTGCGCCGTATCGGCCAACTGTGTTACGCCACCTGACCGGCGTAGACACCCAATGTAGGTACGACCGGTTCCCAGATGATCGCTCTCAGTAGCCGAGCAATCTGGCCCCGGTCCGGCGCTCCGCGGCGAGCCCGGCGATGTGCACCTCGCTGGCGGAGCGGTAGGCGACCGCGTTGCGCCCGGACTGCTTCGCCGCGTACAGCAGCGCGTCCGCGCCGATGAGCTGCTGCTCGGCGGTGGCGGCGGGCGAGGTCTGCTGGCCGGTGTCGGGTTCGTGCGCCATCCCGATGCTCACGGTGACGCGCAGTCCCGGAGCGAGTTGTGACCAAGGGAACCGTTCGATGCGGATCCGGGCCGCTTCGCACACCGCGACGGCGCGGGCGGCGTCGATGGTGGGCAGCACGAGCACGAACTCCTCACCGCCGTAGCGGGCGCAGAACGAGCCGGACGGCAGCGCCTCCTGCAGCAGGTCGACGACGCGTTGCAGCACGCGATCGCCGAGCAGGTGCCCGTAGGTGTCGTTGACCTGCTTGAACCAGTCGAGGTCGACGAGCCCGACGGCGAGCCCGCCAGCGCTGTCCACGGCGAGCAGGTCGGCGAGGCGTTCGTCGAGGTACCGCCGGTTGTAGCTGGCGGTGAGGCTGTCGCGCAGGCTCTGCTCGCGGGCTTCGGCGTGTTCGCGCCGGAGCCGGTTCACCTCGTGCCGCAGCTGTTCCGGAACGCGCGGGGTGTCCTGGGTGGAGAGCAGGTCCAGCGCGGAGCGCAGGTGGTGGTAGGCCTGCCGCCACTGGCCCCGGGAGGCGAGCAGCGCCGCGATCGACTCGTGCAGTTCCACCATGCCGCCCTCGTTGGCGAGCTCGTGGCGCGTGCGTCGGGGCCCGAGGTCCGGCGGTGGCGCCGGCGCGGGGCACAACGAACGAGCGACGTCCTCGCGCAGAGGTTCGGGTCCGGCGACACCGTCGCGCAATCCGGTCATCGCTGTCACCTCCCGTCCGTGGTGTCGTCGGCTCCGGCGGGTCGCTTGAGGCGCCGGGACGCGCGTACTGCGGAATTCGCTCATCCGGCTTACCTGTCCTTGCTCCGAATTGGTGAGTGCGTCTCACGTAGCCGGACTGTCTTGGTGTGTACCGGGCCGGGAGATCGGGTGGAAGCGAATCGACGTGTCCCCACCCGCACGGACGAACCGATCACGCTGTGTTCCACATCACTGCTGGGCAAAGCGCCGCTCTCCGCTCGTGTCATGAGCCGCTGCCGTTGGGGCAGGGCGCGAATCCGTGCACTCGGCCGTCGAGGAGCACGAGGTGCTGCGATCCGATCTGCCTGCCGGTGATCGTGCCCTCCTGGCGGACCGTTACTTCCACGCCGATCACCCACACTTCGCCGCGCGGCGGCCCGGTCTCGTCCGGCGCGTAGGCCGGGTCGGGCCGCAGCGTGCTCAGCGCCGGGTCGAGTTCCACGGTGAGCCCGTCGAGTTCGCAGGTCCGGTCCGCGTAGTCGGGGTGCTGGGTCCGGCCGAAGAAGTCCTGCTGGGCTTGCGGTCCGTGCCGGGCGGTGGCGTTGTTCGCGGCGAAGTACTCGCGGACCTGCTGCTCCCGCGGAGGTCCGTCGGGCGCGCCGGAGCACCCCGCGAGCGCGCACGCCGCGAGGCACAGGAGTGCGGTCCGCATCGTCCGGTCAGCCGCCGCTGTGATCGATCTCGGCGCCCGACGGGACGCACCTGTCCTCGGGGTCGTCGAGCCAGCCTTCCGGCAGCACGACTTTCCCAGCGGAGCCCTGCCGCCCGCGCGGACCTTCGGCGTCCTCGGGGAACGGCACGTCCGGGTCGAGCCCCGCCAGCAGGTCGTCGAGTTCGGCGAGGCTGGACACGAGCCCGAACCGCTTCCGCAGGTCGGATCCGATGGGGAAGCCGCGCAGGTACTGCGCCATGTGCTTGCGCAGGTCCCGCACGCCCTTCTGCTCGCCCATGTGCTCGCTGAGCAGCTCGCCGTGCCTGCGCAGCACCCGCCGGACCTCGCCGAGGTCCGGTCCGGGCGGGACCTCCCGCCCCGCGAACGCGGCCTGCAGGTCGCGGAACAGCCAGGGCCGCCCGAGGCAGCCCCGCCCGACGACGACGCCGTCGCAACCGGTCTCGGCCATCATCCGCAGCGCGTCGTCGGCGCTGAAGATGTCGCCGTTGCCCAGCACCGGGATGCCGCGAACGGTCTCCTTGAGCCGGGTGATCGTGGACCAGTCGGCGGTGCCGGAGTAGCGCTGCGCGGCGGTGCGCGCGTGCAGCGCCACGGCCGAGGCACCGGCCTGCTCGGCGATCCGCCCCGCGTCGAGGTAGGTGAGGTGGTCGTCGTCGATGCCGATGCGGAACTTCACGGTCACCGGGACGCCCGCGGGTTCGGCGGCCCGCACGGCGGCGGTGACGATGTCCTCGAACAGCCGCCGCTTGTACGGCAGCGCGGAGCCCCCGCCCTTGCGGGTGACCTTCGGGACGGGGCAGCCGAAGTTCATGTCGACGTGATCGGCGAGGTCCTCGTCCACGATCATCCGCACGGCCTGCCCCATGGTCACCGGGTCGACGCCGTAGAGCTGCATCGAACGCGGCCGCTCATCGGCGTCGAACGTGATCATCTGCATGGTCTGCGGATGCCGCTCCACCAGCGCCCGGCTCGTGATCATCTCGCAGACGTAGAGCCCCGCGCCGTACTCCCGGCACAACCTGCGGAACGCCACGTTCGTGATCCCGGCCATCGGAGCGAGCACCACCGGCGGATCCACGGCGTACGGCCCGATCCGCAGCCCATCCCGAGGCGGGTGTTCAGCGGTCGGCACCATCGAATCGAGCACGGTCACGCGGACCATTGTCCCTGACGCCGAAGTCGCCCTCGCATTCCCGGTTCGCGCCCCGCGCAGTCGATCATCGCGCCCCTCAGCGCGGTGCCGCTGCCCTGCGAACACCGCGCTCACCGACTTCGGCCCACCGTCACACGAGATGACCACGCCCTTGTAGGCTGCCCCTGCGGGGCGTTAGCTCAACTGGCAGAGCAACGGACTTTTAATCCGTGGGTTCTGGGTTCGATCCCCAGGCGCCCCACCATCCCGCCTGGTCAGAGCACTGGGCAACCTCGTTGCTGAGCCCGGTTGCCAATTGGTTGCCAACTTCGTCGGATTGCCCGTCGGAGTCCACGAACGCCAGCGCGTCGGCGCTCGCGCGGGACTGCTGGCCTCGCCCGAAGTAGGTCATCGAGACCCGGGAGTGCCCGAGCAGGTCGGCCACTTGGCGGGTGTTGAGATTGCGGTTGCCGTCGACCGAGTGTCCGGTTCCGCGCTTCCGCTGATCCGTCGGGACCGTGTGGTCGGCGCGGACGGCTGGTCGGTGATCAGCGCCTCACGACGAGTGCTTGCGCAGCAGGGACGGCGATGGCCGGAACAGCCATCGTCCTGCCACGACGTTGCCGATGGTCAGCGCGATCGGCAGGGCCGGCAGCACCAGGTATCCGAGGATGGCCGGTGTGTAGTGCACCTCGGGTCGAGGGGCGAATCCGCTCGACATGGCGATCATCTTGGTCATGAGCCATATCGAGACACCACCGGAGAAGATCGTCCCCCCGGCCATCACGAGCATGACCCGGCGGGCTTGCCGTGCTTGAGTGGTGTTCAAGTACCCGCTCGACACGTAGGGCCGTCCGCTGACGAGCACGATCGCCGACAGCAACGCGAAGAAGTCGGCGATCACCCCGGCGCCTACGACCACGACGGTGACGGGGTTGTAGGACGTGGGGAGCGCGTATCCGAGCGGCACGACCAGGGCGCCGCACGCGACGCTCATCAGGACGGCGATGGTCCAGAGCAGGGTGGACCACCTGCGGATGGCGGTGACGGTGCCTTGCGGGACGTGCGCGAACCGCTGGGCCGGGTGGGGGCCGTAGATCACGAGCGAGCCTGCCGTCCGCAGTCGTCGTCGGAGAGGTCGGTGTTCGACCACTCGGTGCCGAGGTCGTAGATCTTCTGCTCGACGGTCGTGCCGTTCGTCGCCGTGTTGCCGGTGGTGAGCGCGTTTCGCGCGCAGGTCACGAGGATCGGCCGACTTTCGGGTGTCGTCCGCGACTTCCACTTCGCGCGCTTCGGTGGTGCGGCTTCGCGCAGGCCGGAGCGGAATCGAAGATCCTCGCGACTCCGCCCGTACATGTACAGTGGGGCGTACATGTACGTTTTCGCAGTTCGCGGTCGACCGGGAAGGGGTGGGGTGTGGCGTCGAGGGTGGTGCGGGAGCGGGTTCGGGGTGAGGTGCGGCAGGGCATCCTGGACGAGGCCGAGCGGCTGATCCGCGAGGAGGGCCTGCCGGGGTTGACGATGCGCAAGCTCGCCTCCCGGCTCGGGTACGCGCCGATGTCGCTGTACTCGTACTTCGCCGACAAGCAGGCGCTGCTGCGCGAACTCGGGCGCCAGGGCTTCGAGGTGATCGCGCGCCGCCTCGAAGGGGCGGTCGAGCGCGGCGGCGTGGACGGGGTGCGCGAGCTGCTGGTGGAGTTCGTGCGCTACGCCCACGAGGACCCGGTGCACTACCGGGCGCTGTTCCTGGGGGACAGGCCCGTCACCGATCGGCCGGAATGCCCGGACGCGGTGAACCCGGCGTTCGCGCTGCTGTCCGAGCACGTGGCGGAATGCGTCGCGCGGGGAGCTCTCAGCGGTGACGTGCTCGCGACGAGCACGGTGCTGTGGACCGCGGTGCACGGTGCCGCCACCGTCGTCGTCACCTTCGAGCATTGCCCGTTCGGGTCCTGGGAAACCTACGCGGAAACGATGGTGGACACGGCGTTGGCCGGGGTCCGCGCCCGCCCGTTGACGGGCGGCTGAACCGTCGCCGCCGAGAGCGCGACGGAGTCGAAGCAGCGGGTTCCGGCGAACCCGATCCCCACTGGAGGGTTGAGATGACCACGCCCCAGGAACTTGTGGCGATCCCGCAACCGAAGCCGAAGCCGATCGTCGGCAACCTCCCGGAGCTCGACGCGGACAAGGGCGTCTTCCGCTTCGTGGAGCTGGCCGAGCAGTACGGTCCGATCTTCCGGTTGCAGCTGCTGAACCGGAAGCTGGTCGTCGTGCAGTCGCAGGAACTGGTCGACGAGCTCTGCGACGAGGAGCGGTTCGACAAGGAGCTCAACGCGCCGCTGCGCAACGTCCGGGACTTCGCCGGCGACGGGCTGTTCACCGCGTGGACCGACGAGCCGAATTGGCAGGCGGCGCACCGGATCCTGATGCCCGCGTTCGGGCCGGCGTCGTTGCGCGACATGTTCGACGGCATGGCCGACATCGCCGAGCAGCTGCTGCTGATGTGGGAGCGGCGCGGGCCGGAGCACCGCATCGACGTCGCCGACGACACGACGCGGCTCACCCTGGACACGATCGCGCTGTGCTCGTTCAGCCACCGCTTCAACAGCTTCTACGCGGAGCGGATGAACCCGTTCGTCGAGTCGATGGTGCGGGCGCTGGTCGAGTCCGGTGCGCGCGCCGGTCGGCTGCCGGGGCAGGAACTCCTGATGCGCGGCACCCGCAAGCAGTACGCGGCGGACAAGGAGCTGATGCACCGGGTCGCCGACCAGCTCATCGCCGACCGCCGGGAGCACCCACTGCCCGAGGGGCGGCACGACATCCTGGACACGATGCTCACCGCGACCGACCCGAAGACCGGGGCGCGGCTGCCCGATGAGAACGTGCGCTACCAGCTGGTCACCTTCCTCATCGCCGGGCACGAGACCACCAGCGGGCTGCTCACGTTCACCTTGCACGAACTGCTGCGGAACCCGGACGTGCTGGCGAAGGCGCAGGCCGAAGTGGACCGGGTGCTGGGCACCGAGGCGCCGCGGTTCGAGCACCTGAGCGGGCTCGGCTACCTCGACCAGATCTTCAAGGAGTCGCTGCGGCTGTGGCCGACGGCGCCCGCGTTCGCCGTCACCCCGCGCGCCGACGGCACCGTGCTCGGCGGGCGCTACGAGCTGGACCGGGACGACACGCTGCTGGTCGTGGCGCCCGGCCTGCACCGGGACCCGGCGGTGTGGGGCGCGGACGCGGAGACCTTCGACCCGGAGCGATTCTCCTTCGAGCGCGCGGAAATGCTGCCGCCGAACGCGTGGAAGCCGTTCGGCAACGGGCAGCGCTCCTGCATCGGGCGCGGATTCGCGTTGCAGGAGGCCACGTTGTTCCTCGCGATGCTGCTGCAGCGCTTCGACATCTCCGCGGCCGACCCGGACTACCAGCTCAAGATCAAGCAGACGTTGACGATCAAACCGGAGGGCCTGTACCTGCACGCCCGTCGGCGCGACGTGCGGATCAGCTCCGCGGAACCCGCCGAGCGGGCCACTCCCGCCGCCGTGCGGGCCGAGCCGAACGGCGTGCCGGTGCGGGTGCTCTACGGCTCGAACGCGGGCACCGCGCAGGCGTTCGCGCAGCGCATCGCCAACGACGCCACCGCGCGCGGCTGCACGGGCAGCCTCGAACCGCTCGACGACGCCGTCGGCGACCTCGCGGGCGACGGGGTCGTCGTCATCGTCACCGCTTCCTACGAGGGGCAGCCGCCGGACAACGCGCGGGAGTTCGTGCGCTGGCTGCGGGAACAGCCCGACGGGGCGCTGGACGGGGTGCGGTACGTGGTGTTCGGCTGCGGCAACACCGACTGGGCCCGCACCTACCAAGCAGTTCCGTCCGAAGTGGACGAACAGCTCGCGCGGGCCGGGGCGAAACGGCTCGTGGAGCGCGGCCGGGCCGACGCGCGCGGCGACTTCTTCGGGCAGTTCGACGACTGGTACTCCGGATTCTGGGGCCCGGTCGCCGCCGAGTTCGGGTTGGCCGACACCGCCCCGGAGACCGCCGGGCAGCTGTCGGTGGAGTTCGCCGGAACCACCCGCGACCCGATCGTGCGGGCCAACGACCTGCAGTGGGGCACCGTCGTCGAGAACCGGGAGCTCACCGACCTCGCCGCCGGGTCCAAGCGGCACCTGGAGATCGCGCTGCCGGAAGGCGTGCGCTACCGCGCCGGGGACTACCTCGCGGTGCTGCCGCTCAACCCGCCCGCCGTGGTGGCGCGGGCGCTGAGCCGGTTCGGCCTCGCCCACGACGACCAGGTGGTGCTGCGCGGCGAGCGGACCTTCCTGCCGACCGGATCCCACGTCGCCGCCGGGGAACTGCTCGGCAGCTACGTCGAACTCGCCCAGCCCGCGACGCGCAGGCAGATCGAGCTGCTCGCCGACGCCGCCGCCTGCCCGCCGGACGTGCGCGCGCTGCACGCGCTGAGCCGGGACGCCGACGCGCACGCCGAGCAGGTCCTGCGGCCGCGGGTGACCCTGCTCGACCTGCTGGAGCGCTTCCCGTCCTGCGCGCTCACCTTCGGCGGATTCCTGCGGCTGCTGAGCCCGTTGACGCCGCGGCAGTACTCCATCTCCAGCTCGCCCCGGTGGAACCCGGCGCACGCCACGCTCACCGTGGCCGTGCTCAACGAGCCCGCGCGCTCCGGCAGCGGGACCTACGAGGGCGCCGCGTCGAACCACCTCGCGCAGGCCCGGCCGGGCACGAAGGTCGCGGTGACGGTGCGGCCGTCGAACGTGGCGTTCCACCCGCCGGAGTCGCTGGAGACGCCGCTGGTGCTGGCCTGCGCGGGCAGCGGCATCGCCCCGTTCCGCGGTTTCCTGCAGGACCGCGCGCTCGCCGCGCGGGAGCAGGGCGTGACTCCGGCGCCCGCGCTGCTGTTCTTCGGTTGCCACGGACCGGAATCCGACCACCTGTACCGCGAGGAGCTCGCCGCGTGGGCGGCGGACGGCGTGGTCGACGTGCGGCCCGCGTACTCCGCGGAACCGGTCGACGGCGTCCGCTACGTGCAGGACCGGCTCTGGGCCGACCGCGCCGACGTGATCGACCTGGTCGAGCGCGGGGCGACGGTGTTCGTGTGCGGCGACGGGCAGCGGATGGCTCCGGCCGTGCACCGGACCTGCGCCCGCATCTACGAGGAGGCCACCGGCGCCACCGCGGAGCAGGCCGAGCAGTGGATGATCGAGATGGAGCGCGACCACGCCCGCTACGTCGCCGACGTCTTCGCTTGAGGAGTCCGTTCGGAGTGACCTGCAGCGGAACCTCAGCGGCTTGCTCGCTCCGGGATCGATTTCTGATGTAGGCGCCCCTACACGGCGAAATCGTTGTCCTCATGAGGAAGCCGCTGAGAACCCGCCGGTGGTCGTTGTGCTCAAGCCGGTCACTGCTCAGCGGCTCCGCCGCTGACAAGACGACGACCGAAAGATCATTCTGCAAGGACCTCTGAGCCGGTGCGGGGCTTTGGCCCCTGGGACGGCGCTTCCCGGCGGGGGCACCGTGGTCACCGTGCGGTGCCCGTCCGGGGGCGGAGGTGAGTCGTGGGCCTGCAGATCCTGCCGTTGGCCATCACGATGCTGGCCGGGCCGCAGATCATGTCGGCGATCGTGTTCGTGACGACCGCGCGCCCGGTGCGGGTCTCGGTGGCGTTCGTGCTCGGCGTGCTGGTGGCGACGACGTTCGGCGTGCTCGTGGCCCGCGGGCTGGCGGCGTTGCTGGGCGGCGCGATCCCGGTCGACGGCGAATCGCCCGCGGCGGGCGCGCTGGGCGAAGGCATCCAGATCGCGCTGATGGCCCTGCTGGCGCTGGCGGCGCTGCGCAACTACCTGCGGCGCAGGACGGCCGAGCCGCCGAAGTGGCTGGGCACCTTGCTCGCGGCCGGTCCGGGCACCGCGCTCAAGACGGGGCTGCTGGTGGTGCTGGCGATGCCGTCCGACCTCGTGATCATGCTGACGGTCGGCGTGAACCTCCAGCACCACGGCACCGGCCCGGCCGGCGCGATCCCGTTCATCGCGGCCACGGCGTTGATCGCGGCCCTCCCGCTGCTGCTCTACCTCCTGTTCCACCGGCACGCGGTGACGGCAATGCCGAAGCTGCGGGACTGGATGAACACCCACAGCTGGCTGGTCAACATCATCGTCTGCCTGTTCTTCATAGCCCTGATCGCCACCGGCGGCTGACGTGCCGAGGTCCAGGCCGGGCCCTCGGCACGTCGTGCCTCAGCGGGCTTCCGTGCTCGCGCCGTTGAAGGGCGGGCTGGGGACGCACGGGGGTTCGACGGCGTCGTCCGGGTCCAGGGCGTTGAGCACGTACTGCTCGGCGCGGCGGTCGAACGCGATGCCGATGTGGTCGGTGAGGTTGATCTCGCAGCCGTCCTGCAGCAGGACGTTGGTCACCTGCGGGCCGTCCAGGAAGGCCGAGGTGTGCGGGGTGACGACCTCGTCGTACTTGGTCTGGATGACGGTGTAGTCGACGCCGGGCACGGTGTCGTCGCCTGCGTTGAGCTCGGCCATGAACTCGGAGTCCGCCAGCTGGTCGCGCACCGAGTCGCCCAGGCCCGCCTGCAGCAGTTCGGGAACTCCGGGCAGCTTCGAGAGCCCGAGCACGTCGGTGCCGTGGTTGGACGGGGACAGGCCCACGAGGTGCTCGACCGCGTCCGCGCCGCCGAGTTCGCCGAGGTAGTAGCGGGGCAGCATGCCGCCTTGGGAGTGCCCCACGATGTCGACCTTCTCGCTGCCGGTGGTGTCGCGGACCTCGTCGACGAACTCGGCGAGTTCGACGGCGGAGTCGGGGATCGCGGCGGTGCCGCCCGCGGGGAAGGTGCCGGGAGCTCCGACGCCGAGCCCGCTGTCCTGGCCGTAGTTGAACGCGAACACGCAGTAGCCCTCGTTGACCAGGCGCGGCGACAGCGAATACCAGTTGAAGGTCATGTTCTCGACGGTTCCGTGCACCAGGACCACGGGCCGCGGGTGTTCCGGCGAGGGCGTGCAGGAGTCGTCGTTGGCGCCCGCTGGGGCCGTGTCGGGGTGGGCCGCTGCGTGGGCGAAGGCCGCCGCACCTGAGTTGATCACCGGGAGCGCGTCGTCGGCCGCCGCGCTCGCCGGGAAGGTCGCGCTCACCGCCGCGGCGGCCAGCACGACACCGAGTCGTCGTCTTCTCCGAGCGGTTCGCGCGGAGCGGTCACGAGTCAGGTTCGCCATTGAACCCACCACCTCTTCTGAGCTTCGTCGCACAGATCAGGGAGTTCAACTCTTGCGCGCTCAACGAAGAAGTGGTCGTGTGATCCTATTCACATGTTCGTATCCGGGAGGGCGCGTTGCCCGAGTCGACCCCGATGCGACTCGGGCAACGCGCGGGTCACCGCGGCCCCGTCGCGCGGTGACGTCTTCGGTCGGATCCCGTCAGGTGCGGTGGCGGGCGGAGGAGCGGTCGGTGCCGGAATACTCCGCCGTTTCCGAGATGGATGGTATTGCCGGATATCCGCGGAACTCGTCGAACATCCGGATGCGCCCGAAGCGCCGAGCTCCCCGCCGCGGAATCAGCGCGGTGCGCAGTCCTGCGGCGTCCACCGCGGCGGTCCTCTCGGCGCGTCGCGCGGTCGTCGGAACGCGATGGTCGGAAGGCATTGCCCGGTCCTTCTGGTGCTGGATGCGAGTGTTCGCTGCGGACGACAATGCCGTGGGATCGGCGAGAGGAAAACGCACGGTTGCGGGTTTAGTCGGAATAATCTGAGATTTCTCGGAGCCGCGGTAAATCCGTCACGATGATGCTGCGGTAACCGCGCTGCAGCACGTCCTGTTCGTGCAGGTCGCGCAGCGCCTTCTCCACCGTGCGCAGCCGGACCCCGGCCAGCGTCGCCAGCTCCTCGTGGTTGAGCGGGGGCCCGATCCGCCAGTTGCCGTCGGAGTCCTGCTCGCCGTAGGTGTCCACGACCTCCAGCAGCACGCGCGGCACCCGCTTGGTCGCCGAGAGGTTCGCGTTGTCGATCCGGCGGCGGTTCGCCCAGCGCAACCGGGCGTTGACCATGAGGACCATCGCGACCGCCGCGTCCGCGTGCTCGCTCAGGAAGCGGCGGAAATCGCTCGATTTGATCAGCCGCGCCCTGGTGTGCGCCCCCGCGGTGACCGTGGCCGACCGGGCTCGCCGCTCCAGCGCGGCCATCTCGCCCACCAGGTCACCGCCGAAGCGGATGCCGAGCAGCGTCGGGCCGCCCGATTCCGACAGCGCCTGCACCTTCGCCGAGCCGCTGAGCAGCAGCACCACGTGCGAACTGTCGTCGCCCTGGCGCAGAATCGTGTGGCCCGCTTCGAAGATCACTTCGGGGCCGAGGTCGAGCAACGTCCGCTGGGTTTCGCGGCGCAGCCGGGCGAGCAAGCTGAACTCCGGCCACTGCGCCTGAGGTGGATCAGTGATGACCGCTCCTCTCTTCCCGAAGCGCGAGGTGGCGTTCGGCCGAACTCGAATTCAGCCGAATCGCGGTGCGCCCGCAGTCGCCGGTCGCCGTTCATTCTGGAACCGGACGGGCGAAACCAGTCACCGCTGACCGGGTGATCACACCCGGCGAGCGGCGGTGGAAACATCGGGTCCCCCTCGCGGGTTATTCGATTCAGCGGAGATCTTCACTAATCCGGTCGCCGGATCGGGCCATTCCGGTAGCAACTCACTCGTTCGGACTAACGATTGTGCGGATCGTGGAGTATTCGAGGCAGATCCGCTCGTCTGAAACTCCTTCGAAAGGCGATCCGGACGGCGGCCACCGCCGGTGACCGCCGTCCGTTGATCGGGTTATGCCAACTCCGCCAGATGGGCGCGGGCGAATTCGCGGAACGAGCGCGGCGGCCGTCCCAGGATCTCCGCCGCTGTCGTGGTGGTGCAGTCCTCCGCGCCGTCGCGAATACCGGCGTCTACCGCTCCCAACGCCGCCGCGAACGCATCCGGCATCCCCGTCGCGCGGAATATTTCGGTGCGCTCGGCGACGCTCACCGCGCGATGCCGGATCCGGCGACCGGTGACCTCGCTGAGCACCTCGGCGACCTCCGGGTACGACAGCGACTCCGGTCCGGTGAGCAGGTGCTCGCCCTCCGGAGCGGGGCCGGTGAGCAACCGGGCGGCGACCGCGGCGATGTCCTCGGCGTCGATCCAGCCGAGCCTGCCGTCGCCCGCCGCGCTGACGAGCTCGTCGTGCTCGCGCAGCCCATCGCCCAGCGGATGGCCGCCGAGCACGTTCTGCATGAAGCCCGACGGACGCAGCACCGCCGACTCCGGCATCCGGCGAAGCTCCCGCACGAGCTCGTCCACGCCCGGCGCGCCGGGCAGCACGATGAGCGAACCCAGCAGCACCACCCGGCGCACCCCGGCGGCGGTCGCCTCCGCCAGGAACGGCGCCACGAGCCGCATCGGTTCGAGCTCGGCCAGCGGCGGCACCAGGTATGCGGCGCGGACGCCCGCGAGCGCCGGCCGGAAGGTGGCGGGGTCGTTCCAGTCGAACCGGACCTGGCCGGGGCCGGGGTTGCGGGAGGCGACCTTGGCCTCCGGCAGCAGCCGGGACAGCGGTCGGCCGGTCTTGCCGGTTCCGCCGATCAGCAGCACCGTCATGCCCGCGCCTCCAGCGATTCGATCAGCGCGGGCAGTTCCCCGGCGGCCTGCGCCGCCAGCACCGGGCTCCAGTAGTCCCGGTAGTGGGTGATCAGCCCGTCCCGCACCGTCAGCACCGCGATGTAGTGCATGACGTACGGCTCGCCGGTGCGCACGGTGCGGCCGTGCGCGGTGAACTCGGCGATCACCTTCTCGGGATCGGTCGTCTCGTGCAGCTCGTAGGCGGGGAAACCGGTGATGTCCACGCGGTCCGGGTAGCCGTCGAGGTATTCGCGCATCCCGTCGCGCCCGTCGACGCGGGCGGGCGTGCCGGCGGCGAACGGCGCTTCGAACACGATGTCCGGCGCGAACAGCTCGATCGCGCCGGCCATGTCCTTGGCCAGCAGCAGTGCGGTGAACCGGTCGATCACGTCGGCCGGTGTGGTCGGGGTCGTCACGGGTCGCTCCTCCGCGTCGGTGTCGAGGTCCACGTTCGGCGCTGCGGCGCGGCGCGGGAACGTCCGGTTCAGCCCCGGACCGGCGGTCCGTGGATGGCGGCCGGAGTCCGTGCCAGGCTGGCTCGGTGAGCAAACGGGACCTCGGCGACTTCCTGCGCACCAGGCGCGAAGCGCGCACGCCCGCGGCGGCCGGCCTGCCCGCGGGCCCGCGCAGGCGCACCCCCGGTCTGCGGCGCGAGGAGGTCGCGGTGCTGGCCGGGGTGTCGGTGAACTACTACGAGCGGCTGGAGCAGGCCCGCGGCCCGCACCCCTCACCGCAGGTGCTGGATGCGCTGGCCGTCGCGCTGGGCCTGTCCGCGACCGAACGGGAGCACCTGGCCACGCTCGCCGAGCACGCCCCGGCGCACTCCGGTCCGCCGGAGGAGCCGCCGCCTGCCGTGCTGCGGTTGCTGGACCGGCTGGGGACGGTGCCCGCCTACGTGCTCAACGCGCGCCACGACGTGCTCGCGTGGAACCCGGCGGCCGCCGCGCTGCTGGTGGACTTCGCCGCGCTGCCCGCGCCGGAGCGCAACATCCTGCGGCTGGCGATGCGCGGCGGGCCGCTGCGCTGCGAACCGTCCGGGGACGGCTTCACCCGGCAGGCTGCCTCCGAGCTGCGGCAGGCGTCCGCGCGCTACCCCGCGGACCGGCGGCTCGGCGAGCTGGTGCGGGACTTCGCCGCGCACAGCCCGGAGTTCGCCGCGCACTGGCGGGACCAGGAGCTGGGCGTCGGCGAGGCCGTGCCCAAGCGCCTCCGGCACCCCCGGCTCGGCCTGGTCGAGCTGGAGATCCAGGAACTGCGCGTGCCCGGCCACGACCACCGGGTGGTGCTGCTGACCGCCGAACCGGGGTCGGCGTCGGCCGCGAAGCTCGACGCCCTCCGACCCGGGCCGCGGCTGCGCGCCGTGCCGTGATCGATCGTTTCCGCGCGCGTCCCCCTCGCCGCGCCGGTTCGTGGGTGATCATGGGGGTTCGGGCGGGAACGGGGAGGGCGGATGGCCGACATCGATGTGGGGCCGGGCGAGAGCACCGGGCTCGAAGGCGAAGCGCGGCGGCCCGGTGACGTCCTCGCGCGGGTGCTCACCGAGGTGTTCTCCCCCGCGGTGATCGTCCTGCTGCTGCCGATCGCCGTGGCCTGGCGCGCCACGCACTCGCCGGGACCCGCGCTCGGGTGGGGCGTGTTCGTCGCGTTCACCAGCAGCGTGCTGCCGATGGCGGGGATCGTCGCCGGTTCCCGGCTGGGCTGGTGGGACGGCCACCACGTGCGCGATCGGGAGGGCAGGCTGGTGCCGTTCGTGCTGCTGATCGTGCTCAGCTCGCTCGGCCTGGCCGTGCTGGTGCTCGCGGGCGCGCCGCGGCTGATGGTGGCGCTGGACGTGGCGATGCTGTCGGCGCTGCTGGTCGTCGGCCTGATCACGGTGTGGTGGAAGGTCTCGGTGCACGCGGCCGTGGCGGCGGGCGCGACGGCGATCCTGGCCGTGGTGTTCTCGCCGTGGTTGCTGCTGCTGTGGGTGCTGACGGCGGCGGTGGGCTGGTCGCGGGTCCGGCTCGGCGACCACACTCCCGCGCAGGTGGCGGTCGGCGCCGTCATCGGCGTCGCGGCGGGCGCCGTCGGCTACCTCGCGGTCATGTGAGGCCGTCCGCGCGTCAGAGCGGGACCTCCGCGTGGACGAGCTCACCGCGCACGGCCTCCGCCGCGCCGCCGGTGGCTTCGGCGAGCCACACGTCGAAGGCGTCGAGCTCCGGCTCCGGGACCTGGACCACGAACCTGACGTGCTCCGAGTAGTCCACATCGGACACCAGGAATCCCTGCGACCGCAGGTCGTTCTCCAGCTTGCCCGCCACCAGGTAGTCCACGGCGGTCGACATCAGCCGCATCGGGCGCAGCTCGGCGAGCGCCACGTGCTCCAGCGCCGCCGAGACGGCCCCGCCGTAGGCGCGCACCAGGCCGCCCGCGCCGAGCAGCGTGCCGCCGAAGTACCGCGACACCACGGCGACCACGTGCGTGATCTCGTTGTGCCGCAGCACTTCCAGCATCGGCACCCCGGCCGTGCCGCCCGGCTCGCCGTCGTCGCTGGAGCGCTGGGTCCGGCCGTCCGCGCCCAGCACGTAGGCCGAGCAGTGGTGCCGCGCGTCGTGGTGCAGCTTGCGCCGCTGCGCGATGAACTCCCGCGCCTGCTCCTCCGACTCGGCTCGGGACAGCGCGCAGAGGAACCGGGACCGCTTGATCTCCAGCTCGAATTCGCCTGATCGCCGGATTGCGCGCACCCGCGCCCCTTCCCATTCGCAACGCTTCTACCTGCGGTTATGGTGACGTCGATCACCTGAACAAGCTCGATTCGCGTGATCCGGGCCGGTGAGAGAGGTCGATACCGCAGGTCACGGTATTCACGTGCACGTCACTCGGACGCGGTTTTCCGTTCCGCCACCACGACACGTAACGTCCTCCCTCATGGAGCAGTCATCGAGTCCGCTGGAGCCTGGCACGCGGGTGCGTGCCTCGTTCGGCCGGTTCCGCGATCAGGTCGGCACGGTGGTGGAGACGGCATCGGGGCTTCCCGAGGTCTTCGACGGCCCAGTGCTGTGGGTCCGGTTCGACGGCAGCGAGGAGCCAGGCCTGGTAGCGGGTCGCTTCCTGGAGGAAGCGGCCGCCTGACCTCCGAACGCCGGCCCGCCGCGGCGGCCGGCGGCGGAACCTCCCCGCTCCCGCCTCCCGCTCGTCGGTTCCGGCGAGCCACGAGCCGGGCGCCCCGGCTTCACCCCCAGATCTCCTCCGCCGCGCGCACGACCAGGCTCAGCTTCGCCACTTCCTGCTCGTAGCTCAGGGCGTTGCCCTCCTGGGTGGAGGCGAAGCCGCACTGCGGCGACAGGCACAGCTGGTCCGGGTCGACGTAGCGGGACGCCTCCTCGACGCGCCGCTTGAGGTCGTCGACGGACTCCAGCTCGCCGCTCTTGGTGGTGACCAGTCCGAGCACGACGTGCTTGCCCTTCGGCAGGAAGCGCAGCGGCGCGAACCCGCCGGAGCGGGCGTCGTCGAACTCCAGGAAGAATCCGTCCACGTCGAGCTCGTTGAACAGGGCTTCGGCGACGAAGTCGTAGCCGCCCTCGGCCACCCACGACGAGCGGTAGTTCCCCCGGCACAGGTGCGTGGTCACGGCCATCGACGCGGGCCGGTCCCGGATCGAGGCGTTGATCAGCTCGATGGTGCGCAGGTGCTCGTGCTCGGCGTCGTCGCCGCGAGCGGCGAGCTGCTCGCGCTGCCTCGGGTCGTTCAAGTAGGCGAGGCCGGTGTCGTCGAGCTGCAGGTAGTGGCAGCCCAGCCCGGCCAGCGCGTGCACCTCGGCGCGGTAGGCGGCGGCGAGGTCGGCGCGGAACTCGGCGAGGTCCGGGTACACCTCCGGGTCGATCGAGGCGCGGCCTCCCCGGTAGAGCACCATGCCCGGCGACGGGATGGTCAGCTTCGGCGTCGCGGTCCGGGCGCGGTCGGCGAGCGCCTTGAACGCGCTCTCGAAGATCGTGTGGTCGAGGCCGAGCTTCCCGTCGATCCGCATCTCGGGGGTGGCGAACTCGACGTCCCCGTCGGCGTTGTGGAACCGCACGGTCAGCGAGGAGTCCTCGACCCGGTTGATGCCGCGCAGCTGGTACAGGAAGTCCATGTGCCAGGAGGCGCGGCGGAATTCGCCGTCGGTGGCGCTGGAGAGGCCGATCTCCTCCTGCATGGCCACGACGTCGGTGATCGCCTCGTCCTCGATCCGCTCCAGCTCGGCGGCATCGATGCGTCCGGCGGTGAACTCGTCGCGGGCCGCCAGCAGGTGCGGGGGGCGGAGGAGGCTGCCGACGTGGTCGGCGCGGAACGGTGGGGCTACGCGAGGACTCATGCCCCGGCAACCTACTTCCCCGCGGAGCGGGTGACCGCACCCCGCTGTCGCCCAGTGGATTACCCTCGCGCATTACTCCATTCGAGAGATGTTCATCACTGTATGTGAGGAGCGACAACTCGGATCCGCCGGACGCTTGGGTAAAATCGGCGAGCCAGCCAGCTTCGCAGGACGGATGGATACGATGCGCGTTCTCGTCATCGGAGCCGGGATCGGTGGCCTCGCGGTGGCCAAAGGTCTCATCGACGCCGGTCACGACGTTGCGGTCTTCGAACACGCGGACGCGCTGCGCGACGGCGGCGCCGCGGTGACCGTGTGGAGCAACGGAACCGCCGCGCTCGGCCAGCTCGGCGTCACCCTCGAAGACGTCGGGCGCCCGCTGCACTCCTTGAAGTCCATCACCGACACCGGTCGGCTGCTGTGGGAAGCAGACCTGGCCGACGTCACCGAACGCCTCGGCTCGCCCACCATCGAAACCCCGCGCCGCCTGCTCACCGGCAAGATCGCGGCGGCGCTGCCCGCGCACGTGCTGCACTTCGGCCGCCGCTGCATCGCCGTCACCGAGACCTCCGACCGGGTCATCGTGGACTTCGCCGACGGCACCAGCGCCGAAGGCGACGTGCTGATCGGCGCAGACGGGCAGCGGTCCGCGGTGCGCCGCGAAGTGCTCGGCGGCAGCCCCGCGCGGCTGACCGGCTGGGCCAGCTGGCAAGGCCTCACCCGCAGCGACCTGCCCGTGGCGCACGGGCACCAGACCGTGAACATCGCCGGCCGCGTGGCGCACTGCGGGTTCATCCCCGCCGGCAACGGGCTGCTGCACTGGTGGTTCGACCTGCCGTGGCGGGAAGGCGACACCCCGATGTCGCTGCGGGACCTGCGCCGCATGTTCGCCGGCTGGGCGGACCCGGTGCGCCCGCTGCTCGCCGAAGTGGGGCCGGACGACCTCGGTTTCTTCCCGCACATCCGCCACGTCGTGCCCCGCGTCTGGGGCGGGGCACGCAGCACGCTGCTCGGCGACGCGGTGCACGCGATGCCGCCCGCGGTGGCGCAGGCCGCGAACCAGACGCTGGAGGACGCCTGGCTGCTCTCGCACCGGCTCGCCGACGTCACGGGGGCGCCGGAAGAGGCGCTGCGGGCCTACGAGCAGGAGCGGCGCTCCCGGGTGCTCAAGGTCTCGCGCACCGCCGCGTTCACCTCCGCGCAGCGCAGCACCCCGCTGCAGCGCGTCGGCAGGCTCCCGAAGTGGATCGCCACCCGCAGCCAGGTCGCCTCGCTGCGCTCCGGCAGCACCGTCCTGCGGCCCGTTCCCGCCTGATCGTCGCCCGCTGAGCGGCGGCGGACCCGCCTCCGGACGTGCGAAAGCCCGCCCGACACCTCGTCGAGCGGGCTTTCGGGCCGATGCGGGATCAGGCGCCGAGGACGTCCGGGTCCGGGCCGACGCGGGTTCCGGTGTCCAGGCCCGCGATGACCGCGAGGTCGTCGTCGGCGAGCTCGAAGTCGAACACCTGGATGTTCTGCCGGATGCGCGACGGCGTCGCCGACTTCGGGATCACCACGTTGCCGAGCTGGATGTGCCAGCGCAGCACGATCTGCGCGGGGCTCTTGCCGTACTTCTCCGCCAGCGAACCCAGCGTCGGGTCCTCCAGCAGGCCCTTGCCCTGGCCGATCGGACTCCACGCCTCGGTGAGGATGCCGTGCTCGCGGTGGAACGCGCGCAGGTCGCCCTGCTGGAGGTTCGGGTGCAGCTCGATCTGGTTCAGGGCGGGCACCACGTCGGTCTCCTCGAACAACCGGCGCAGGTGCGGGATCTGGAAGTTCGAGACGCCGATGGACTTCGCGCGGCCGTCGGCGCGCAGCTTCTCGAACGCCTTCCACGTGTCGACGTACTTGTCCTGCCCGGCGGCGGGCCAGTGGATCAAGTACAGGTCGACGTAGTCCAAGCCGAGCTTGCCGATGCTGTCGTCGAACGCCTTCAGGGTGCTGTCGTAGCCCTGCTGGTCGTTCCACAGCTTGGTGGTGACGAACAGGTCCTCACGCCGCACACCCGATTCGGCGATCGCCTTGCCGACGCCTTCCTCGTTGCCGTAGGCAGCAGCGGTGTCGATGCTGCGGTACCCGGCCTCGATCGCCGTGGCCACCGGCTCGATCACTTCTTCCGGCGGCACCTGGAAGACGCCGAAGCCGAGCTGCGGGATCGACGCTCCGCTGTTGAGCGTGAGGTTCGGAACCTGGGTCATCTACTCGTTCCTCCCAATGGGTCGAACGTTGCCGGGGCACCCGCGACCTCGCCCGCGGATCACCACTCGGTGCAACCCGCCCGCCCGGCCGCGGATTCCCGGTTCGAGGCGTCCTCCATCACAGCACGCACCCCGACCCGAAGCTATCCGGCGAACCAGTGCCCGGACGTTCCCGCGCACGGCGCCGGTCGAGGTTCAGGACCTTCGTCCCGCCACCGGGAGCAGCGCAGACGTGCACGGGGCCGGTCACCGCGGTGAGTGACCGGCCCCGTGCAGTCCGAGGGTGCTCAGTGCGCGGGGGCGGCCGCCTCCGCCTGCTCGGTCTCGCAGCGGTGCGAGGCGACGACCTCGCCGGAGCGCGGCGTCCGGTCCAGCCAGCCGGACAGCAGCGCGAAGCCGAGTCCGACCACGGCGAGGATCGCGCCGACCCAGCTGGGCGCGGTCAAGCCGAACCCGCCCGCGATGACCAGGCCGCCGAGGTAGGCGCCGAGCGAGTTGGCGATGTTGAACGTGGACTGGATGCTCGCCGAGCCCAGCGCGGGGGCTTCCTTGGCCTCGTCCAGAATCCGCGCCTGGATGCTGGGGATCGCGGCGAAGCCCGCCAGCCCGACTACGAACACGTTGATCGCGGTCAGCACCATGCTCTGCGAGGTGACCAGGAAGGCCAGCAGCGACACGGCCAGCAGCGAGAGGAAGACGTACAGCGTCCGCATCGGTGCCCGGTCCGCGAGCCGCCCGCCGATGACGGTCCCGGCGGTCATGCCCAGGCCGAACAGCGCCAGCAGCGCCGTGGCCATCGTGGGCGTGAAGCCGGTGACGTCGGTGAGCAGCGGCTTGATGTAGCTGTAGAAGGAGAACGTGGCGGCGAAGCCGAACACGACGACGGCGAACGCGAGCCACACCTGCGGGCGCTTGAAGGCGACGAGCTCGCCGCGCAGGCTCACGTCGGTCGGCTTGGGCTGCTGCGGCACCAGGGCGGCGACGGCGATCAGGGCGATCACGCCGATGGCCGCGACCACGCCGAAGGTGAAGCGCCATCCGAAGGACTGCCCGAGCAGGGTGCCCAGCGGGACGCCGACGATGTTGGCGACGGTGAGGCCGATGAACATCATCGAGATGGCCTGGGCGCGCTTGTCCCGCGCGACCAGCCCGGCGGCGACGACCGCGCCGACGCCGAAGAAGGTGCCGTGCGGCAGTCCGGCGATGAACCGGGCGGCCAGCAGCGTCTCGTGGGTGGGGGCGAACGCGGAGGCCAGGTTCCCGACGACGAACAGGGCCATCATGCTGATCAGCATCGTCTTGCGCCGGACGCGCATGCCGCCCGCGGTGAGCAGCGGCGCGCCGACGACGACGCCCAGCGCGTACAGCGAGATGTAGCCGCTGGCGTCGGACAGCGACACGTGCAGGTTCGAGGCCACTTCGGGCAGCAGCCCCATCATGACGAACTCGGTGGTTCCAATGCCGAAAGCTGCGATGGCCAGTGCCAACAGGGCAATGGGCAAGGAGGTCTCCTGAATGCGAAAGTGCCGGACCGGGTCAGTGCCCCGAACCCGCCTTCCGGCTGAGGGCGCGCGTGATCCCCGCTGCTGTGGCGGTCGTCGGTGCTCGGAGCTCTCTCAGGAAGACCGGCTGTCGCTGGCGGCTCCCCGGGCACGTTCAACACTAGTGCCCGCCGATGGTGTTCCCAGCGGGACTATGAAGCGGACCACTGCCGCGCGGGCCGGTTTCCACTCGTTCGGTTCAGTGCGAACGCGCCATGGGAGGCATCGGCCACAGTGGAGCGGCCGTTACGGTTCCGACCCCTGTTTGAAACGATTTGTGCGAGGTCAGTCCGCCGGGCGTGCCACGTTGTGCAGTATGCCCAATTCGCTCGGTTGTCCTTTGTGGACTATCTGAATCCGATCGCGGGAAATGGTCGATCCAGGGAAGCAGCGAGTTGATCTTCGAATGCGCCGCGCACGCGCGGGAATCGTTTCCCGGAGATCATCCGCGTTCGCGGGATTCCGCCCCTTCGGAAGCGGAATGCCGTCCGACCACGTGCGCCTCCACCTCCATCCGGCGCCGCATGTGCGGGTAGTGCAGCTCGAACGCGGGCCGCACCGACCGGATGCGCGGCAGCTCCGTGAAGTTGTGCCGCGGCGGCGGGCAGGACGTCGCCCACTCCAGCGAGTTCCCGTGCCCCCACGGATCGTCCACGTCGGCCTTCGTCCCGAACCGGTGGCTGGCGAACACGTTCCACAGGAACGGCAGCATCGAAGCGCCCAGGATGAACGCGCCCACGGTCGAAGCGACGTTCATGCCGGTGAAGCCGTCCGTGGACAGGTAGTCCGCGTAGCGCCGCGGCATCCCGGCCCCGCCCAGCCAGTGCTGCACCAGGAACGTCGTGTGGAAACCGATGAACGTGAGCCAGAAGTGGATCTTGCCGAGGCGTTCGTCCATCATCCGGCCGGTCATCTTCGGGAACCAGAAGTACATCCCGGCGAACACCGCGAACACGATCGTCCCGAACAGCACGTAGTGGAAGTGCGCCACCACGAAGTACGTGTCGTGCACGTGGAAGTCCAGCGGCGGCGCGGCCAGCAGCACGCCCGTGAGCCCGCCCAGCAGGAACGTCGCCAGGAACCCGACGGAGAACAGCATGGGCGTCTCGAACGTGAGCTGCCCGCGCCACATCGTGCCGATCCAGTTGAAGAACTTCACGCCGGTCGGCACCGCGATCAGGAACGTCGTGAACGAGAAGAACGGCAGCAGCACCGCGCCCGTCGCGAACATGTGGTGCGCCCACACCACCACCGACAGCATCCCGATGAGCAGCGTCGCGTACACCAGGCCGGTGTAGCCGAACAGGGGTTTGCGGCTGAACACGGGGAAGATCTCGGTGACGATGCCGAAGAACGGCAGCGCCACGATGTAGACCTCCGGATGCCCGAAGAACCAGAACAGGTGCTGGTAGGCGATCGCCCCGCCGGTGGCCGGGTCGAACACGTGCGCCCCGAGGTGCCGGTCCGCCAGCAGGCCGAACAGCGCCGCGGTCAGGATCGGGAACGCCATCAGGATCAGGACGCTGGTCACCAGGATGTTCCAGGTGAAGATCGGCATCCGCCACATCGTCATGCCCGGAGCGCGCATGCACACCGTCGTCGTGATCATGTTGACCCCGCCGAGGATGGTGCCCAACCCGCTGACCAGCAGCCCCGTGATCCACAGGTCGCCGCCGAAGCCGCCGCTGTAGATCGAGCGCGACAGCGGCGCGTACGCGGTCCAGCCGAAGTCCGCGGCGCCGCCCGGCATCACCAGCCCGCTCACCACGGTCAGCCCGCCGAACAGGAACAACCAGTACGAGAACGCGTTGAGCCGTGGGAACGCCACGTCGGGAGCGCCGATCTGCAGCGGCAGGATGATGTTCGCGAAGCCGAACACGATCGGCGTCGCGAACAGCAGCAGCATGATCGTGCCGTGCATCGTGAACAGCTGGTTGTACTGCTCCTGGGACAGGAACTGGAGCCCCGGCTGGGCCAGTTCGCCGCGGATGAGCAGCGCCATCGCCCCGCCGACGATGAAGAAGCCGAACGCCGTCGCCAGGTAGAGCTTGCCGATCTCCTTCGGGTCGGTGGTGCGCAGCATCCCGAGGAACCGGGACCCCTTCGCCGGGCGCTCGCCGCTGTGCGCGCGGGTCGGGACCGGGGACGGCCGTTCGTGCACGGTGGCCATGCGTGCTCCTCTGGGCGTGGGCTCCGCTGATCGGTCGGGTCGCTGCTGAGCTGCGCGAACGCGGTCTCGTCCGTCAGTCTTGACCCGGCCCGGAGGGTCGGCAATCCGGTCCGCGGGCGAACTCGGGACGACCGGTCCTTGAGCCGGAGCGCTCGGTCTGCTCGGCTCGTACCGAGCCGTCGCGCCACCGGGTGCGACGGCAGGACTCGGAGGGATCCAGATGGCACTGACCCTGGGCGGCGGACCGCTCACGACTCGCCCGCCGGAGGCGGTCAACTACCGGATCGACGGACCCCCGCACCGGTTGTTCCTGCACGACTTCCCGCGCCGGGTCCGGGCGCTGTTCGGCGGTGAGGTGGTGCTCGACAGCGACCGCGCGCGGCTGCTGCACGAGAGCAACCTGCTGCCGCAGCTCTACGTGCCCACCGAGGACGTGCGGACGGACCTGCTGCAGCCGACCTCGCACAGCACGCACTGCCCGTTCAAGGGCGACGCGGCGTACCACTCGGTGCGGGCGGGCGACCGGATCGCGGAGAACGCGGTCTGGCACTACCCGCGGCCTACGGAGTCCGCGCCGTGGCTGGAGGGCCTCGTCGCCCTCTACTGGGGCTCGATGGACGCCTGGTTCGACGAGGACGAAGAGGTCTTCGGCCACATCCGCGACCCGTACCACCGGTTCGACGTCCGCAGCACCGGCAGGCACGTGCGGGTGCTGGCCGGGGACGTGGTGGTCGCCGAGAGCAGGCGCGCGAAGCTGCTGTCCGAAACGGGACTGCCGAACCGCTACTACCTGCCGCGCGAGGACGTGCGCACCGAGCTGCTGGAACCGAGCGCGACGCACACCGTCTGCCCGTACAAGGGCACCGCCTCGTACGCGTCGCTGCGGGTGGGCGAGCGGCGCCTGCCGGACGCGGCGTGGTCGTACCCGGAACCCTTCGACGGCGCGCTCGCCATCGCCGACCGGCTCTGCTTCCTAAGCGATGACCTCACCACCGAGATCGACGGCGAACCGCTCTGACCGCTTGCCGTTGGTCTTGGCTTGAGTAGCGGGTCGGGTGGCGGAACCTCAGCGGCCTTCTCGCTGCGGGATCGATTTCTCATGTAGCTCCCTACACAGCGAAATCGCTGTCCTCGCGAGAAGGCCGCTGAGAACCCGCCGGTGGTCGTTTTGCTCAAGCTGGTCACTGCTCAGCGGCTTCGCCGCTGACAAGACGAAGATCAAAGACAAACGGTCGCCACCTCGCCGCCACTTCGAGAACGTCAGCCCGTCAGTGCGGACATGGCCATGCGGTGCAGCAGGGCGGTCATGGCCGCGGTGTCGAGGTGCGCGCTGTAGGGCGTCGAGTTGATCAGGCCGAGCACCGCGTGCACGGTGGCGCGCGCGGTGGGCTGGTCGAGCCCGGGCCGCGCCAGGCGCAGCACCTCCACCCACACCTCCACGTAGCCGCGCTGGGCTTCCCGGACCCGGTGCCGCTCGTTCGCGGCGAGGCTGTCCAGGTCGCGCAGGTGCACGCTGATCAGCGCCGGGTTGGTGAGGGCGAACTCGACGTGCCTGCGCACCAGTTCGTCCAGCGTGCGCAGCGGTTCGGCGGTGGAGCTGGCCCGGCTGCGCCCCGCGTCGAGCAGCCGGTCGCTGATGCCGGTGAGCATCTCGGCGAGCATCGCGTCCTTGCCGCGGAAGTGCCGGTACAGCGCGGGCCCGGAGATGCCGACGGCCCGGCCGATGTCGTCGATGCCGACGCCGTGGAACCCGTAGCGCGCGAACAGCTCCGCCGCAGCGTCGAGGATCTGCTCGCGGCGGCTCGGTCGGGAGGTGGCCGGCTCGCTCATCGGCGCCGATACTAGACGCCGAGGTTAGTCATCGTTAACATCTGGGCGGCGGTTAACGATGACTAACTTGACCGGATCCAGCCTGAGCGGGAGGAACGTCGGTGGATGCGCCCGTCCTGACCAGCACGATCGATGCGGAGGCCGAACGGCCCGCCCGGTTCGCCGCCGAACACGCGGCCCTGGTCGACGACCTCAACGCCCGGCTCGCGACGGCCAGGCTCGGCGGACCGGAGAAGTCCCGCCTGCGCCACGTCGAACGCGGCAAGCTGCTGCCCCGCGACCGGGTGGACGCGGTGCTGGACCGGGGCTCGCCGTTCCTGGAGCTGTCCCCGCTGGCCGCGCACGAGCTCTACGACGGCGACGCGCCGTCGGCCGGGATCATCACCGGCATCGGCCGCGTCTCCGGGCGCGAATGCGTGATCGTCGCCAACGACGCCACCGTCAAGGGCGGCACCTACTACCCGATGACGGTCAAGAAGCACCTGCGCGCCCAAGAGGTCGCGCTGCACAACAACCTGCCCTGCCTGTACCTGGTGGACTCCGGCGGCGCGTTCCTGCCCAGGCAGGACGAGGTGTTCCCGGACCGCGAGCACTTCGGGCGGATCTTCTACAACCAGGCCACCATGTCCGCGCGCGGCATCCCGCAGATCGCCGCCGTGCTCGGCTCCTGCACCGCCGGCGGCGCCTACGTGCCCGCGATGAGCGACGAAGCGGTGATCGTGCGCGAGCAGGGCACGATCTTCCTCGGCGGCCCGCCGCTGGTGAAGGCCGCGACCGGTGCCGAGGTCACCGCCGAAGAGCTCGGCGGCGGCGACCTGCACTCGCGGACCTCCGGCGTCACCGACCACCTAGCGGAGGACGACGCGGACGCGCTGCGCATCGTGCGCTCCATCGTCAGCACCCTCGGTCCGCGCGCGCCGCGGCCGTGGGAGGTCGTCGCGCCGGAAGAGCCCGCCGTGTCGCCGGACGACCTCTACGCCGTCGTGCCCACCGACAGCCGCACCCCCTACGACGTGCACGAGGTCATCGCCCGCATCGTCGACGGCAGCCGGTTCCAGGAGTTCAAGCGCGACTACGGCACCACGCTCGTCACCGGCTTCGCCCGGCTGCACGGACATCCCGTGGGCATCGTCGCCAACAACGGCATCCTGTTCGGCGAGTCCGCGCTCAAGGGCGCGCACTTCATCGAGCTCTGCGACAAGCGCTCGATCCCGCTGGTGTTCCTGCAGAACATCTCCGGGTTCATGGTCGGCCAGGAGTACGAGGCGGGCGGCATCGCCAAGCACGGCGCGAAGATGGTCACCGCCGTGGCCTGCGCGCGGGTGCCGAAGTTCACCGTGGTCATCGGCGGCTCCTTCGGCGCGGGCAACTACTCGATGTGCGGACGGGCGTACTCGCCGCGGTTCCTGTGGATGTGGCCCAACGCGCGGGTCTCCGTGATGGGCGGCGAGCAGGCCGCGTCGGTGCTGGCCACCGTGCGCCGCGACCAGTTCGACGCGCGCGGCGAGCACTGGTCCGACGAGGCCGAGGACGAGTTCAAGAACCCCATCCGCGAGCAGTACGAGCAGCAGGGGCACCCGTACTACTCGACGGCGCGGTTGTGGGACGACGGCGTCATCGACCCGAAGCAGACCAGGTCCGTGCTGGGGCTGGCGCTGTCGGTCGCGGCGAACGCGCCACTGGACCCGGTCGGCTACGGCGTCTTCCGGATGTGAGTCGTCAGGATGGTCTGCGTAGCGGGTCGGGTGGCGGAACCTCAGCGGTTTCCTCGCTGCGGGATCTTTTTCCCGAGTGGCTCCGCCACGAGGGTGCCGATCAGCGGCAGGAACACGGCGCTGA
>NZ_JBSFWJ010000054.1:0-43443 GCF_053592695.1 Saccharopolyspora sp. NPDC002578
TCTCAGCGTTCTTCTCGCGAGGACAGCTTTTTCCCTCGTGGCGGAGCCACTTGGGAAAAAGATCCCGCAGCGAGAAGAACGCTGAGGTTCCGCTAAATGACCACCAAAGCAAAACGACCGCGCGGGTCAGAACCGATGACCACGTCGTTCGCGTTCCCAGCGCTGCCAGAGTTCGGGCATTTCGCCTGCGAGCCATTTGTAGAACTCGTGGACGGTGCGCAGCCTGCGGGCACGTTCGCCTTGCCCGCTGAACATGCGCAGACCTTCTTCGGTGAGCTGTTCGAGCCCGGTGACCTGCTGCATGCGGTGCCGCACCAGCTCCGGCCAGCGCTGCTCCTCGACGCGGTACAGCGCGGCTTCGCGGCCTTGCCGGGTCGTCTTGGAGATCACTCCGAGCCGCAGCAGCAGTCGGACGTTGGTGCTGATGGAGCCGCTGCTGGCGTTGAGCCCGTGCGAGAGCTCCGCGGCGGTGCGCTCCGGCGGGTCGCAGATCAGCAGGAACGCGAGGATCCGCCCGGCGATCAGCGGCATGCCTTCGGTGGCTTCGAAGTGCGCGGCCATCTGCTCGATCCACTCGGACATCGCCGGACGATCGGTGCGCTGCGCGTACTCGGTCACCTCAGTGCCTCCGACTGATCGACTTCAACCGTTGCTGAAAACATAAACGCCGGAGAAGCGGAAATCCACCCCGACACGCTCGCCGATCGGAGGTCGTGCTCAGCGCAGGGCGGCGCGCACGGCGGACGCGAAGCGCGCCTTGGCGCCGGGGTCGGCTTGCGCGAAACCGAGCGACGGCTCGGTGAGCTCCAGTTCGAGCAGCAGCGGTGCGCCGTCGTCGCCGCGCACGACGTCGACCCGCGCGTACAGCAGGTCCGCGCGGCGCAGGCCGTGCAACCCGGCGGCGGCGTCCATCGCGTCCTCCGCGGCGCGGCGCAGCGCCGGGTCCGGCCGCACGCCGAACCGCTCCCCCGGCGCCGTGTCCGGCACTGCCGAATCCGGGAGCATCGCGCCCTTCACGAACGCGTGCGAATAGGTCCCGCCGAAGAAGACCAGCGCCGTCTCCCCTTCCCGGTCGACGGCGCGCTGGTAGGGCTGCACGAGCACTCGCTGGTCGTTAGCGTGCAGCCCGGCGAGGTGCGCGACGGCCGAATCGAACTCGCCCGGCGCGAACCGCGCGGCGCCCCGCGAACTCGCCCCCACCGAGGGTTTGAGCACGAAGTCGACGTCCGGCCACGGCGACCGCAACGGCTCTCCGGGCCGGATCAGTTCGGTCGGCACCACCGGGACACCGCGCTCGGCCAGGTCCGCGAGGTAGGTCTTGTCGGTGTTCCAGCGCGCCACCCCGGCCGGGTTCGCCAGCGCGGGCACCGAGTCGCACCAGCCGAGGAACTCCTTGCGCCGCAGCGGGTAGTCCCAGGTGCTGCGCAGCACCACGAGGTCGGCTTCGCCGAACGCGGCGGCCGGGTCGTCCCAGGGAGCCCACTGCGCGGTCACGCCGATCCCGGCGAGCACGTCCGGCAGGTCGTCCTCGTCGGCGCCGGAGCGCGGCAACTCCGCGCAGCTCGCGAGCAGGACTCGGGCGCCGGGCCTCACCGGGCGCGCGGGCCGGCCATCTTGCGGCGGTGCGCCGGGCCGATCTGCAGCGCGGCGGTCGTCTCGCCGTCCCATTCGCTGGCGGTGAGCTGCTCGACGGCCTCGATGACGGCCTCACCGGCGGCGACGTCGGTGACGAGCACGTCGCCGAGCGCGCCGTCCTCGCCGATCAGCACGAGCCGAGCGCCCGCCTGACCGATGTTCTCCACGACGGCGAGGGCGGAGCCGCCGTGCGCCAGCGCGAACGCCTTCGCCGTGGCGACCGCCTTCGGCGAGGGGGCGGTGGTCTGCTCGGTCTCGTTGTCGGCTGCCATGCGGGTGATCCTAGACAACGACCCCGACGCTGGGGGCGGAACAGTTACCCAGGCCACCGCCGCGCGGGCGCGCTCCTGCGAGAGTGGGGGCCGGCCCGGTGGCGTTTCCGCCGCCGGTGCGAACGACGAACGCAGGGAGGCACGCATGCGCGCGATCCGGATACCGGCCCACGGCGGACCGGAAGTGCTGGAGTCCGCCGAGCTCGACCAGCCGGCTCCGCAATCCGGTGAGCTGCTGGTGGAGGTCGCCGCGGCCGGGGTGAACTTCATCGACACCTACCAGCGCAGCGGGCTGTATTCGGTGCCGTTGCCGTTCACCCCCGGCGTGGAGGGCGCGGGCACGGTTCGCGAGGTCGGCCCGGACGTCACCGGGTTCTCCCCCGGCGATCGGGTCGCGTGGGCGATGTCGCCCGGCGGATACGCGGAACGCGCCGCGGTGCCCGCGCGCAACGCGGTGCGCATCCCGGACGGCGTCGAGGAGCGGACCGCCGCCGCGGCGATGCTGCAGGGCATGACGGCGCACTTCCTGGTCTCGTCCACCCATCCCGTGCGCGCGGGCGAGACGGCGCTGGTGCACGCGGCGGCGGGCGGGGTCGGGCTGCTGCTGACCCAGCTGATCAAGGCCCGGGGCGGCAACGTGATCGGCACCGTGTCCACCGCGGAGAAGGAGCAGCTGGCCCGCGCCGCCGGTGCGGACGAGATCATCCGCTACACCGAGGCGGACGTGGCCGAGGAGGTCCGGGACCTCACCGATGGGCGCGGCGTGGACGTGGCCTACGACGGCGTCGGCAAGGACACCTTCGACGGCAGCCTCGCGGTCCTGCGCCCCCGCGGCACGCTCGCCCTCTTCGGCGCCTCCAGCGGCCCGGTCCCGCCGGTGGACCCGCAGCGCCTGAACTCGGCGGGCTCGGTCTTCCTCACCCGCCCGTCCCTCGCGCACCACATCCTGAGCAGGGAGGAGCTCGACTGGCGAGCAGGCGAGATCTTCGCCGCGATCAAGTCCTCCGACCTCGACGTCCGCATCGGCGGCACCTACCCCTTGAACCAGGCCCGCCAAGCCCACGAGGACCTGGAATCCCGCCGCAGCACCGGAAAACTCCTGCTCCTCCTCTGATCCCCTTCCAGAACGACCTGCATAGCGGCTCGGGTAGCGGAACCTCAGCGGCTCCCTCGCCACGGGATCGATTTCTCACGTACGCCACCGGCGAAGCGGGCCTGCTTCGCGGCCGAAGGCCGTGCTCTGCGGCGAAGCCGTGCAGCGGGCTGCGAAGCAAGCCCGCCTCGCGGCGTAGCCGTGCCTGTATGTGCGAAGCACATAGCCCACGTCACAAAGCCCTCACCGGCGGGTTCTCAGGTGTCTTCTCGCGAGGACGGCTTTTTCCCTAGTGGCGGAGCCACTCGGGAAAAAGATCCCGCAGCGAGAAGCCACCTGAGGTTCCGCTACCCAACCACCCAAGCAGAACGACCCCAGCAATCACCCCAAGCGATTCCGCAAGCGGAGGCCGAGGCCGCCGGTGGTCAGTAGTACTGCTCCTACGAGCAGCACGATGAGCGGGCCGCCCAGGGCTCCTCCGGTCCAGTCGTAGAGCGCTTCGGGGACGGCGACGGTCACGCCGAGCACGCCGAACACGAGCAGGACGGTGGAGCGCAGCCGCAGGAACGCGGCGAAGCACAGCACGGCGAGCACGAAGGTCGTGGCGTAGCTCCACGACTGGTGTCCGATGACGGTCCATTGCGCGCCGGAGAGCGCGGTGGCCGCGCCGATCCCGAAGCCCACTTCGCGCCGGATCCGCCCGGCGCGGTCTCGGGCGGGGCGTTCGAGGATGCCGCCCGCGCTCAGCGCCGCCCACGCCGCGCCGAGCGCGATGAGCAGCACCATTTCGGGGATCTGTTCGCCGCCGATCCAGTCGCCGGGCAGCGACAGCACGAATCCGTACGCGAAGCCGCCGGTGGCGAGCAGTCCGGGCACCGAGGGCAGCGCGGCGCAGGCGACGGCCGCCACCAGCAGTCCCGCGCCGGTGGCGACCATCGCCACGTTCAGCGAGTCGAGGTGGTCGAGCCCGGAGCCGACGGCCATGGCCGTCGTCCCGGATGCGAGCGCGAACAGCACGGCCACGATGCGGCTGCGCCGGGACGGCTCGGTCACCGCGAGCGCGCGCACGCCGCGCGGCGATCGGGCGATGAAGATCCCGGCCGCGACGAGCAGCGCGGTGGCCGCGGCCAGCATCCCCACCCGGGCCGTTCGGGAGAGGTCTTCCCACGACATGCCGAGCAGCAGGGACGCGCCGCCGAGCACCAGGGCTCCGCCCGCGTATCCGAGCACTTCCCAGAGTCCGCCGGGGCGCTGCGGTGCGGTGTCGGCCGACAGCTCCGCCGCCACCGCTTCGCTCTGCTCGGTGGTGAGCGTGCCGCGTTCCACGAGGCGTTCCAACGCCCGCCGCTGCCGCGGGGGCAGTTCCGCGCTCATCGTCCATCCCTCCGTCGGTGATCTTCACCCGACCGTCTCACAGGACGGTAGGGCGCACTCGCACTTCGGGGACGGCGCCGAGGCCGTGCCGGGTTGTCAGGACCAGGGCCAGCCCAGGATCGGCAGGCCGAGCGCGGAGTCCACCGCGAGCGCCACGCACACGATCATCAGGTACGTGTTGGACATGTGGAACAGCCGCATCGGCTTGGTGGGTTCGCCGCGCTTGGTCGCGGTGTGCAGCCGGTGCGCCAGCCACAGGAACCAGGCGCCGGAGGCCACGGCGAACGCCGTGTAGAGCCATCCCGTCGCCGGGGCCAGCAGCAGCGTCCACAGCACCATCAGCCAGCTGTAGGCGACGATCTGCCGGGACACGTAGGAGGGCTCGGCCACGACGGGCAGCATCGGCACGCCCGCGCGCTCGTAGTCGGCCTTGTACTTCACCGCCAGCGCCCACGTGTGCGGTGGCGTCCAGAAGAAGATGATCCCGAACATGACCAGCGCGGGCCAGTCCACCCGGCCGGTCACCCCGGCCCAGCCGATCACGACCGGCATGCAGCCCGCGGCACCGCCCCAGACGATGTTCTGCGCGGTGCGGCGCTTGAGGACCAGGGTGTAGATCAGGACGTAGAACAGGATCGTGGCGACGGCGAGCACCGCGGCCAGCAGGTTCGTGGTGGCCCAGAGGAAGCCGAACGATCCCAGGCCCAGCACGACGCCGAAGATCAGCGCGTGCCGGTTCGAGACGGTGTGGCGGACCAGCGGCCGGGCGCGGGTGCGCTGCATGACCTGGTCGATGTCGGCGTCGGCCACGCAGTTGAGCGCGTTGGCGCTGCCCGCGGCCATGGTGCCGCCGATCAGCGTGGACAGCACCAGCCACGGCGAGGGGATGCCGCGTTCGGCCAGCAGCATCGCCGGGATGGTGGTGACCAGCAGCAGTTCGATGACGCGCGGTTTCAGCAGCCCGAGGTAGGCCTTGAGCAGGTCGCCGGGGCGGGTCGCGTGCTGCCGGGGCTCGGCCGCGGTGGTGTCGGTGGTGGTCACGAGGCCGCTCCGCACGCCACCTCGAGCGCCGTGCCGCCGGGGAGCGCGGCCGGGGCCGCGCCGGGGTGTCCGCCCAAAGCGAAGCGCACCGAAGGCATGAGACTCCTAGTCAGCTCGGGTGACCGGCCGGAACGACGGCGGCCGACCGCCCTGAATAGTAGGCGCGCTACGCCCCGCGGCCCTCCGCAGGGTCCTGCCTCGCGCCCGCGCGCACGCCGACGCCCGGGCGCCGCGCCGCGCCGGTACCGTGGGGTGAGCCGTCGGACGCGCAGCGCGGTCGACGTCGGCCATCGGCGCCGCGTCGTCCCGGCCGGGGTTCGCCGCGCGCGGCGAGAACCGCAGCGCACGGCTCCGCTCCCGCGCAGCGCACGGGGCATCTGTCGGCGGGCTCGGGAACGAGCGCGGCACCGGCGGGTCGGCTGCGCGGAAGGCGTTCCGGCGAACGGCGAGGGGTCACCGCCCACGATGGTCGGCCGACCCGCGATCCTCTCACCCCGGTGGGGGACCGCATCAATTCAGGCGGGCCGCCGCGTGCCTACGGGGTCACGGCTAGGCTGCCCGCTGGACGAGGGATAACTGCGGTCCGAATCGGTCCGGGTCAGCGGGCGACGCGCCGGAGCCGCGAAGGACCGCTTCGATTGAAACTTGGAGCTGCGTCCGTGTCCGTCACCGACGATCTTGCCCGCTTGACCACCAAGCGACTGCCCGCAGACTGGACCGAGTTGGACCAGCGCGCCGTGGACACGGTCCGGGTGCTGGCCGCCGACGCGGTCGAGAAATGCGGCAGCGGGCACCCAGGCACCGCCATGAGCCTGGCCCCCGCCGCCTACGCGCTGTTCCAGCGCGTCATGCGGCACGACCCCACCGACGCCGACTGGATCGGCCGCGACCGCTTCGTGCTGTCCGCCGGCCACTCCAGCCTGACGCTGTACCTCCAGCTGTTCCTGTCCGGGTACGGGCTGGAACTGGACGACATCAAGGCGCTGCGCACCTGGGACTCCAAGACCCCCGGTCACCCGGAGTACTGGCACACGCCCGGCGTCGAGACCACCACCGGCCCGCTGGGCCAGGGGCTCGCCAACGGCGTCGGCATGGCCATCGCCGCCCGCCGCGAGCGCGGCCTGCTGGACCCGGAGTCGGCCCCGGGCGAGAGCCTGTTCGACCACCAGATCTACGTGATCGCCTCCGACGGTGACATCGAGGAGGGCGTGACCTCCGAGGCTTCTTCGCTGGCGGGCACCCAGCAGCTGGGCAACCTCACGGTGATCTACGACGCGAACGAGATCTCCATCGAGGACGACACCAGGATCGCGCTGTCCGAGGACACCGCGAAGCGCTACGAGGCCTACGGCTGGCACGTGGTGACCGTCGACGGCGGCGAGGACGTGGCCAGCATCCTGGACGCGCTGGACGCGGCCAAGGGCAAGCCGGACCAGCCGACGCTGATCGTGCTGCGCACCGTGATCGGTTTCCCGGCGCCGACGAAGATGAACACCGGCAAGGCGCACGGCGCCGCGCTGGGCGGCGACGAGATCACCGGCATCAAGAACGCGCTGGGCTTCGACCCGGACAAGACCTTCGAGGTCTCCGACGAGGTCCTCGCGCACGCCCGCAAGGTCGTCGACCGCGGCCAGGCCGCGCACGCCGAGTGGCAGCAGGGCTTCGACGCGTGGGCCGCGGCGAACCCGGAGCGCAAGGCGCTGCTGGACCGCATCCGCGTCCGCGAGCTGCCCGCCGGTTGGCACGAGAAGTTGCCGACGTGGGAGGCCGACGGCAAGGGCGTCGCCACCCGCAAGGCCTCCGGTGAGGTGCTGGCCGCGCTGGCCGACGTGCTGCCGGAGCTGTGGGGCGGTTCCGCCGACCTGGCGGAGAGCAACAACACCACGATGAAGGGCGTCGACTCGTTCGGCCCCGCGCACATCTCCACCAACTCGTGGAACGCCCAGCCGTACGGCCGCACGCTGCACTTCGGCGTCCGCGAGCACGCCATGGGCTCGATCCTCAACGGCATCGCGCTGCACGGCGGCACCCGTCCCTACGGCGGCACCTTCCTGATCTTCAGCGACTACATGCGTCCCGCGGTGCGGCTCGCGGCGCTGATGAAGGCGCCGACGATCTACGTGTGGACGCACGACTCGATCGGTCTGGGCGAGGACGGCCCGACGCACCAGCCGATCGAGCAGCTGTCCTCGCTGCGCGCCATCCCCGGCCTGTCCGTGGTGCGCCCGGCGGACGCGAACGAGACCTCGTTCGCGTGGAAGGCCGTGCTGGAGGACACCACCGCCCCCGCCGGGCTGGCGCTGACCCGCCAGGGCGTGCCGACGCTGGAGGGCACCGACGCCGAGGGCGTCGCCAAGGGCGGCTACGTGCTGACCGAGGCGTCCTCCGGCACCCCCGAGCTGGTGATCATCGCCACGGGTTCCGAGGTTCAGCTGGCCGTCGAGGCCAGGAAGATCCTGGAGGCCGACGGCGTTGCCACTCGTGTGGTGTCGATGCCGTGCGTCGAGTGGTTCGACCGGCAGGACAAGGCCTACCGCCAGCAGGTGCTGCCCCCGTCGGTGCGCGCCCGCGTGTCCGTCGAGGCCGGGATCGCCCAGTCCTGGCACCGGTTCACCGGTGACCTCGGCGAGAACGTCTCGATCGAGCACTTCGGCGCCTCGGCGGACTACAAGACCCTGTTCGAGAAGTTCGGCTTCACCACCGAGGCGGTCGTCGACGCCGCCCGGCGGAGCCTGGAGAACGCGCGCTCCCACGCGTGAGTGGAGGTATCCCAGTGACGAACAACCAGAACCTCACCGCGCTCAGCCAGGCGGGCGTGGCGATCTGGCTGGACGACCTGTCCCGCCAGCGGATCACGTCCGGCAACCTGACCGAGCTGATCAACGACTACGCGGTCGTGGGCGTCACCAGCAACCCCACGATCTTCGCGAAGGCGCTGTCGAACGCGGCCGACTACAACGACCAGGTGCGTGAGCTCGCCGCCCGCGGTGCCAGCGTGGACGACACCGTCCGCGAGCTGACCACCAAGGACGTGCGCGACGCCGCCGACGTCTTCCGCAACGTCTACGAGGCGGGCGACGACGGCCGGGTCTCGCTGGAGGTGGACCCGCGCCTGGCGCACGACACCGACCGCACGGTCGCCGAGGCGCTCGAGCTGTGGAAGGCCGTGGACCGGCCGAACCTGATGGTCAAGATCCCGGCGACGGTCGAGGGCCTGCCCGCGATCACCCGGGTGCTGGCCGAGGGCGTCAGCGTGAACGTGACGCTGATCTTCTCCGTGGACCGCTACCGGGACGTGATGGACGCGTACCTGGCCGGCCTGGAGCAGGCCAAGGCCAACGGCCACGAGCTGAGCACCATCGCCTCGGTCGCGTCGTTCTTCGTGTCCCGCGTGGACAGCGAGATCGACAAGCGGCTGGAGGGCATCGAGGGCGGCCAGGACCTGCAGGGCAAGGCGGCCATCGCCAACGCCCGGCTGGCCTACGCGGCCTACGAGGAGGTCTTCTCCTCCGACCGCTTCCAGGCGCTGGCCGCGTCCGGCGCGAAGCCGCAGCGCGCGCTGTGGGCCTCGACCGGCGTGAAGGACCCGTCGTACTCCGACACCCGCTACGTCGACCAGCTGGTGGCGCCGAACACGGTCAACACCATGCCGGAGGCGACGCTGTTCGCCACCGCCGACCACGCTCAGGTGGACGGTGACCAGGTCAGCGGCACCAAGGACGCCTCGCAGCAGGTGTTCGACGACCTGACCGCGGCGGGCATCGACCTCGACGACGTGTTCGCGGTGCTGGAGCGCGAGGGCGTCGAAAAGTTCGAGAAATCCTGGGAGGAGCTGCTCGACACTGTGCGCGAGCAGCTCGACCAGGCCAAGTAGTCGGCTGGTCCACCGCGGGTGTGCCCCGCGCCTGGCTCGGGGCACGCGTCGTTCTGCGGAACGCGCGTGCCCCGGGTGCTGTGGCCGGTCGGTGCACCCGCGGTGGTGGCCGGACCGCTCACCGCCAACGCCGCCCATCCCCTAGACACAAGGAAGCAGATGGCAACCGAAACTTCAGTCGAGATCGCAGACGAGGGGCTGGCAGGGGAGGCTCGTCCGCTGGCCGAGCGGCTGACCTCGGACAAGGCGGCGAGCGCCCTCGCGGCCGGTGACGCCACGCTGTGGGGTCCGGAGGCCGAGAGCGAAGCGTCGATCCGGCTTTCCTGGACCACGCTGCACGAGAGCTCCCGCCCGCTGCTCGCGGAGATCGACGCGCTGCGCGCGGAGCTGCACGCCGACGGCGTGGACCGGGTCGTGCTCGCGGGCATGGGCGGTTCGTCGCTGGCGCCCGAGGTGATCGCCGCGACCGCCGGTGTGCCGCTGACGGTGCTGGACACCACCGACCCGGGTCAGGTCGGTGACGCCCTGTCCGGCGACCTGGACCGCACCGTGCTGGTCGTGTCGTCGAAGTCGGGCAACACCGTCGAGACCGACAGCCACCGCCGCATCTTCGAGGCGGCTTTTTCCGCGAACGGAATCGATCCGGCTACCCGCATCGTGGTGGTGACCGACCCTGGGTCACCGATGGAGACGACCGCGCGGGAGGCCGGCTACCGCCGGGTGTTCACCGCCGACCCGAACGTGGGCGGCCGCTACTCCGCGCTGACCGCGTTCGGCCTGGTCCCTGCCGGGCTCGCCGGCGCGGACATCGCGGGCCTGCTCGACGAGGCCGCTGCCGCGTTCGACCTGGTCAGCGCTGACACCGAGACGAACCCGGCGATCGAGCTGGCCGCGGCGTGGGCCGCGGCGCACGAGCGCGGCGCCGAGAAGCTGGTGCTGGCCGACGGCGGCTCCGGCATCCCCGGCTTCGGCGACTGGGCCGAGCAGCTCATCGCCGAGTCCACCGGCAAGCAGGGCATCGGCCTGCTGCCCGTGGTCGTGGAGAACCCGCAGGCCCCCGGCTTCGCCGACGCGGGCCGCGACGCCACGACCATCGCCGTCGGCGGTGCCGTCGACGGCGCGCAGCTGGTGACCACCGGCCCGCTGGGGGCCCAGTTCCTGCTGTGGGAGTTCGCCACGGCGCTGGCCGGCAAGCTGCTCGGCATCAACCCGTTCGACCAGCCCGACGTGGAGGCCGCGAAGAAGGCCGCCCGCGCGCTGCTCGACGGCCCCGACGGCGGCCCGGTGGTGACCCCGGCGCTGGTGTCGGGCTCCATCGAGGTCTACGCCTCCGGCGACTGGTTCAGCGCGGGCGTGGGCACCGTGACCGAGGCGCTGCGCGCGTTCGTCAAGTCCGCGCCGAGCACCGGCTACCTCGCGGTGCAGGCCTACCTGGACCGCCTCGACGACGCCTCCGCCGCGCTGCTGCGCCCGGAGCTGGCGCGCCGCACCGGGCTGCAGACGACCTTCGGCTGGGGTCCGCGATTCCTGCACTCCACCGGCCAGTACCACAAGGGCGGCCACCAGAACGGCGCGTTCCTGCAGATCACCGGTGAACCCGAGGACGACCTGGACGTCCCGGAGCGGCCCTACGCCCTGGCCGGCCTGCAGCGGGCCCAGGCGCTGGGCGACGGGCAGGTGCTGGTGCAGCACAGCCGTCCGGTGCTGCGGCTGCACCTGACCGACCGGGCCGCCGGTCTGGTCGAACTGGTCAAGGCCGTCCAGGACCTGCACGAAGAGAGGGGTGGAGCGTGAGCTCCCGAGACCTGCCGCGCAATCCGCTGCGGGATCCGCGCGACAAGCGGCTGCCGCGGATCGCCGGGCCGTCCGGCTTGACGATCTTCGGCGTGACCGGGGACCTGTCCCGCAAGAAGCTGATGCCCGCCATCTACGACCTGGCCAACCGGGGGCTGCTGCCGCCGGGGTTCGCCCTGACCGGCTTCGCCCGCCGGGACTGGGAGGACCAGGACTTCATGCAGGTCGTCTACGAGGCGGTCAAGGAGCACGCGCGCACGCCGTTCCACCAGTCGGTCTGGGACCGGCTGGCGGAGGGCATCCGCTTCGTGCCGGGCTCCTTCGACGACCCGGAGGCGTTCGACCGGCTCGCCGAGACCGTCAAGCAGCTCGACAAGGAGCGCGGCACCGGCGGCAACCACGCCTTCTACCTGTCGGTGCCACCGTCGGCGTTCCCGACGGTGCTGACCCAGCTGTCCCGCTCCGGGCTGACCGACCAGTCCCCGGACCAGTGGCGGCGAGTGGTCATCGAGAAGCCGTTCGGGCACGACCTGGAGAGCGCCCAGCACCTCAACAAGATCGTCAACGAGGTGTTCCCCGAGGACTCGGTGTTCCGCATCGACCACTACCTCGGCAAGGAGACGGTGCAGAACATCCTGGCGCTGCGCTTCGCGAACCAGCTGTTCGAGCCGTTGTGGAACGCCCACTACGTCGACCACGTGCAGATCACGATGGCCGAGGACATCGGACTGGGCGGCCGGGCCGGGTACTACGACGGCATCGGCGCCGCGCGCGACGTCATCCAGAACCACCTGCTGCAGCTGATGGCGCTGACCGCGATGGAGGAGCCAGTGAGCTTCGCCCCGCAGGACCTGCGCGCGGAGAAGCTGAAGGTGCTCTCGGCGACCAAGCCCGTCGGCCCGTTCGACGAGACGACGGCGCGCGGGCAGTACACCGGCGGCTGGCAGGGCGGTTCGCTGGTGCCGGGCCTGCACGAGGAGGGCGGCTTCGCCGACGACTCGATCACCGAGACCTACGCGGCGATCACCCTCGAAGTGGAGAGCCGGCGCTGGGCCGGGGTGCCGTTCTACCTGCGCACCGGCAAGCGGCTGGGCCGTCGCGTCACGGAGATCGCCGTGGTGTTCAAGCGCGCCCCGCACCTGCCCTTCGACGACACGATGACCGAGGAACTGGGCCAGAACGCCCTGGTCATCCGGGTGCAGCCGGACGAGGGTGTGACGATGCGCTTCGGCTCGAAGGTCCCCGGCACCTCGATGGAGGTGCGGGACGTGACGATGGACTTCGGCTACGGCCACGCGTTCACCGAGTCGTCCCCGGAGGCCTACGAGCGGCTGATCCTGGACGTGCTGCTGGGCGAGCCGTCGCTGTTCCCGGTCAACGCCGAGGTCGAGCAGTCCTGGAAGATCCTCGACCCGGTGCTGGACCACTGGGCGGCGCGCGGAGCGCCGGAGAACTACAAGGCCGGGACGTGGGGTCCGCCTTCCGCGGACGCCATGATGGCCCGCACCGGACGCGTCTGGAGGCGACCGTGATCATCGACCTGCCCTCGACCACCACCTCGCAGGTCAACAAGAAGATGGTCGAGCTGCGCGAGACCGGTGGTGCGGTCGCGCTCGGCCGAGTCCTCACCTTGGTGATCGTCACCGGTGACGGCACGGAGACCGAGAAGGCCATCCAGGCCGCCAACGACGCCAGCCGGGAACACCCGGCGCGGGTGATCGTGGTGGCGCGGGGCTCGAAGGAGGCCGCGCCGCGGCTGGACGCGCAGATCCGCATCGGCGGGGACGCGGGTGCCTCGGAGGTCGTGGTGCTGCGCCTCTACGGCGCGCTGGCCGACGAGGGCGCCGGTTCGGTGGTGCCGCTGCTGCTGCCGGACGCGCCGGTCGTGGCCTGGTGGCCCACCGAGGCTCCGGAAGTCCCCGCGAAGGACCCGATCGGGCTGCTGTCGCACCGCCGGATCACCGACGCCGCGGCGGAGCCCGACCCGATCCGGTTCCTGCAGTCCCGCCTCGAGTCCTACGTGGAGGGTGACACGGACCTGTCGTGGACCCGGCTCACGTCGTGGCGCGCGATGCTCACCGCGGCGCTGGACCTGCCGCCGTACGAGGCGGTGACCAGCGCGGTCGTCACCGGTGCCGCCGGATCGCCGTCGACGGACCTGCTGGCCGCGTGGCTCGGCGCCTACCTGGAGGTCCCGGTGCAGCGGGTGGAGCACCCGCGCGGGCCGGGCATCGTCTCGGCCGAACTGCGGCGTCCCTCCGGCTCGGTCAAGATCGTCCGCCCGGACGGCAAGGTGGGCACGCTGACCCAGCCTGGTCAGCCGGACCGCCGAATCGCGCTGCACCGCAGGGAGGTCCGGGACTGCTTGGCCGAGGAGCTGCGGCGGCTCGACCCGGACGAGATCTACGAAGTGACGCTGGGCGGGCTCGGCGGTATCCGGCGCACCGACGAACCGGACCCCGAGCCGCCGCGGGCGGAGCAGGACGGTTCGACGCAGGAGCAGGCGGAAGGCGACGCATGACCAGACACCAGGTCGTCGTGCACCGCGACGGCGAAGTCCTGGCGGCGGCCGCCGCCGCCAGGTTGATCACCCGGATCGTGGACGCGCAGGCCGCGCACGGGACGGCCTCGGTGGTGCTCACCGGCGGTCGCACCGGCATCGGCGTGCTCGACCAGGTCCGGCTCTCCCCCGCCCGCGACGCCGTCGACTGGGCGAACGTCGACGTGTACTGGGGCGACGAGCGGTTCCTGCCGGACGGCGATCCGGACCGCAACGAGACCCAGGCCCGCTCGGCGCTGCTCGACCACGTGGGCGTCGATCCGGCCCGGGTGCACCCGATGGCCCCGTCCGACGGCAAGTTCGGCGAAGACGCCGACGCGGCGGCCGCGCACTACGCGGAACTGCTGGCCACGACCGCCGACCCGGCCGCCGACTTCCCGGTGCCGCGGTTCGACGTGGTGCTGCTCGGCGTCGGCGAGGAGGGGCACACGGCTTCGCTGTTCCCCGCCACGCCGTACGTCCGGGAGGCCCAGCGGGCGGTCGTGGGCGTGCACGACTGCCCGAAGCCGCCGCCGACGCGGATCTCGCTGACGCTGCCGACGATCCGCTCGGCCGCGGAGGTCTGGTTGATGACGACGGGTGCGGCGAAGGCCGAGCCGGTCGCCGAGGCGCTGGGCGGAGCGGAGGCGGACGCCATCCCGGCCGCCGGAGCGCTCGGCCGGGAACGGACGGTGTGGCTGCTGGACACGGCCGCGGCGGCGCAGGTTCCGCACCGGAACTGACACGTCCCACGGCACGCGGGCCGTTCGCCTCGATCGGGGCGAACGGCCCGTTGTCTTGAGTGGCCTTCCGATTGCTTCGGAAATTGGACCTTGGAGACGGCCACTTCCGCTCGGAGGATGGTCGCATGACCGAGCCGACCGCCTCCCCCGCTCCGCCCCTGTCCACGACGCCCCGCACCACCCTGGGGCGCAAGAAGGACCGCGCGGGCACCGACCGCGCGCGCCTGCACGAGGTCCTCGACGCGGGCCTGATCTGCCACCTCGGCCTGGTCCTCGACGGCCACCCGCAGGTGCTTCCCACCGGGTACGGCCGGGACGGCGACGTGCTCTACCTGCACGGTTCCAGCGGAGCGCGCAGCATGCTCGCGGCCGGGGAGGAACCCGAGGTGTGCGTGACCGTCACCTTGCTCGACGCGGTCGTGTACTCGCGCACGCTCAACGACCACTCGATGAACTACCGCAGCGCCGTGATCTACGGCAGGCCGCGCCCGGTGGTGGATCCGGCGGAGAAGGAGCGCGCGCTGCGGGTGCTCTCCGACCACCTCGCCCCCGGTTCGTGGGACCACGCCCGCGTCCCGAACGCCAAGGAACTGGCGGCGGTGACGGTGCTCGCGCTGCCGCTGGACGAAGCTTCGGTGAAGGCCCGCACCGGCCCGCCCACGGACGACCCGGCGGAGCTCTCCTCCCCCGCCTGGGCGGGCCTGCTCCCGCTGCACAGCCGGTGGGGCACCCCGGTTCCCGCTCCGGACCTGGCCGCGGACATCCCCGTCCCGCCGCACATCGCAGACCGCCGGATCTGACCCGGCCTCACGCCTTGCGCAGCCACCCGTCGAGCAGGCGGTGCCGCAGGGCGTAGCGGCAGCGCAGCAGCCGCCACTGGCCGTACCCGGTGAACCCGGCGGCGCCGCGCGCGCCGATCAGCACCGCCCAGGTGCCCACCGCCAGGTCGTCGGCGATGGCGTTGAGCCGGTACCGCGCCAACCGCTGCTCGTCGGGCCGGCCGTCGATGATCTCCGCGGCCAGCCGCCACTCGTCGTCGAGCTGGCAGGTCTCCACCAGCATCGCCGCGATGTCGTGGTGCGGGTCGGCGTTGCCCGCGATGTCGAAGTCGACCAGCCGCACGTCGTTGCCCGGCCCGAGCAGCACGTTCGACGGACTGCCGTCCCGGTGGCAGGGCAGCACGTCGCGGCCCGCCGCGCGCAGCACCGCGCCGATCCGGCGGACCCGGTCGCGCATCCAGCCGAAGTCCGCGGGCAGGTCCGCGCCCGCGTCGATCGCGAGCCGCGCCCACTGCTCGGCCTCGTCGAACACGTCCCGGTCCACCGGCATCGCCGGCCCGCGGTGCAGCGCGCGCTTCACGGCGGCGACCGCGCCGAGGACCTCCGGTTCGCGCAGGTGGTGCGGCTGCAACGGGTGGTAGGTGCTCGGCAGCCGCTCGTAGGCGATGGCGCCCGCCTCGGCGGCGACGCCGCGCACCGCGGGCGCGGTCCCGGCGGAATGCGCGACGGCGGCGGTCTTCGCGACCTGCTCGGTGTCGACGAGGCCGGTGAGCACGTCGAGCAGCACGGTCACGAACAACTCACCCTGCTCGCCGACGACGACCAGGCAGTCGTGCTCGGCCGCCCACCGGGTCCGCCCGAGTTCGGGTCGCACGGCTCGCTCGAACCCGGTGTCCCGGCGCCCGGCGACGGCGTCCACCGCGCGCCGGATCCGCGGTTCACCGGGACTCGGCGTCTCTCGAACAGCGCTCATCCGGCCACGTTTCCCACTCCCCGGACGGTAGGACCGGGAGTGGCCGAAGCCGCGACGTTCAGGTTTCCGGCGGGTTATCAGGTGGCGCTGGAGATGTCGCGCGCGTAACCGGACCGGACATTCCGCGTTCCGGGCGGAACCCCGGGCGGTGCCGCCCGGGGTTCCGCGCCGATCACGGTTCGGCGAGCACGACCACGCCGTCGTGGTCGCTCACGAGGTATTCACCCGGTACGAAGCGCACGCCGCCGATCTCCACCGGGTCGTCGACGACGCCGTCACCGTTCTTGCTGCTCTTGCGCGGGTTGGAGCCGAGCGCCTTCACCCCGAAGTCCATGCCGGCCAGCACCGCCGTGTCGCGCACCGCGCCGTTGACGACGATCCCGTTCCAGCCGTTGGAGCGGCCGAGCTCCGCGATCAGGTCGCCCACCAGCGCGGTGTGCACCGAGGCCGCGCCGTCGATCACCAGCACCTGGCCCTCCCCCGGCTCGGAGAGGATCTTCTTCAGCAGCGCGTTGTCCTGGAAGCAGGTCACCGTGCGGATCCGCCCGGCGAACGCCTCGCGCCCGCCGTACTGCCGGAACTGCACGTCGCAGCTGCGGATGGCCGGGCCCTCGCGGTCCGCGAGGTCGGCGGTCGACAGGTCCATTTCGATCTCCCTCGCCTGAGCCTTCGGCGCCGCGAGCCGCCCCGGGCGCCGAACCGATTCCGGCGCGACACCACCGCCGCGGAGGGGCGGCGAAGCGCTCGGAGCATGATTCGGCAGAGCGTATCGCCCGATCATCGGGCGAGAGGGAACACGCGAGCAACACCACAGCCCGCGCGGGCGGGCGAGCTCAGGCGGAGGCGGAAGCGGCGCCGCCGTGGTGCGCGCGCAGCCAGCCGCACCAATCGGCGAGCCCGTCACCGCGCTTCGCGGACAACTGCAACACCCGGATCCGCGGATTGATCCGCTGCGCGTGCGCGATGAAACGCTCGACGTCGAAATCCAGATGCGGCAGCAGATCCGTCTTGTTCAGCAACACCAGATCGGTGCTGCGGAATACGTGCGGATACTTCAACGGTTTGTCCTCGCCCTCGGTGACCGAAGCGATCAACACCCGATGATGTTCTCCCAGATCGAACAACGCGGGAGCGGCGAGATTTCCGATGTTCTCGATGAACACGAGAGAACGTCCGGCGGGCTGCAGCGAACGCAATCCCTCGTCGACCATGTCGGCGTCCAGATGCCCGCCGGAACCGGTGTTGATCTGCACCACCCGGCAGCCCGCGACGCGCAGCCGATCGGCGTCCAAGTGGGTCTCCTGGTCGCCCTCGATGACCGAGATGGACATCGTCGCGCCCAGCTCGCGCAGCGTGCGCTCCAGCAGCGTCGTCTTCCCGGAACCGGGCGAGCTCATCAGGTTCAGAGCGAGAATCCTGCGGCGTGCCAACGAGTCCCTGGTCCGCTCGGCGAGCGCGTCGGCGACCCGCTGCCTCGGCACCGAACCGTCCGAACAGGACCGCCCCGGCCCGCCGCCGGGTTCGGGGAAGTCCGGTCCCGATACCCGCACCCCGGCGCGGCCCGCCGCTGCGTACCCACCGCGCATGGTCACTTCCACCTCCAGTGTGGCGTCCAGGCGGACTCCGGCGGATCCGTCCCAACGCGGTAAAGATCATCTCATCGTTGCAGAGAACCGGACGGTTCTCCATACCGGAAAGGCCTGCGAAACGCGCATCGCGCACACATCACGCGGACAGAGCAATGCGCGCGGTGCCGCCGGAAACGGTCAGTGACCTGGCGGTGAGGCGCAGCCTCGCGCGCTTCCTGCCGACACCGCCCGCGGGCACGTCGAAAGGTTCCACGCATCCGGCGCACCACAACAGTTCGCCCAGCAACCGCCCGCCCCCGATGGGCAACGCGCACTGCGGGCATTCGTCGCGGAAGGCGCGCACGACCCCGTCGGCATTGCAGACGGCGATGAATTCCCCCGCGACCCGGGTGGTGACGATCTCCCCCTGCGCGAGGTCCGACACTCCCGGCACCTCCACCCACGATTCGGCGGGCGGGTGGACCTCGGACGACACCATACGGGCCTGCTTTCCTGCGACGACGCCGTGACGCGGTGCGACCAAGCTAAAACCGCCCCGGCGCGGGGCACAACTCGATGTCCACCCCTCCGAGGGCCCGCAGAACAGCGCACGGGCGGGCCGGAGAGATCTCCGGCCCGCCCGTGCGGACGACGTCGTCAGCGCCCCTGGCGCTCCTTCAACTTGGTCAGCGCCTCTTCGAGGATCGCCAAGCCGTCGGAGTCGCTGCGCCGCTCCTTGACGTACGCCAAGTGGCTCTTGTAAGGCTCGTTGCGCCGCGCCTCCGGCGGGTTCTGCTCGTCCTGGCCCGCGGGCAGACCACAACGGGGGCAGTCCCACTCGTCCGGGACCTCGGCGTCCATCGAGAAGAACGGCCGCGTGTGGTGGCCGTTGGCGCACCAGTAGTCAACTCGCCTGCGCGGGGCCGACTCGCCTCGCTCGGTCTCGCCCATCGGGCCCGCGCCGACGCGCGTGCCCCGGATCGCGTTACCGCCAGTCATGCACTCTCACCCACCAAGCCGCACGGAGGACCGGCCGCCCACCGGCCGGCCGCTGTTGGTTGACCGCTGCCAGCTCGCCCGGACCGTCAACCGATCTTGATCAGCAGCCCGGTTCCGATGATGCAGATCACCCAGACCGCGATGACCACCATCGTGATCCGGTCCAGGTTCTTCTCCGCCACGCTGGAACCGGACAGGCTCGACTGCATGCCGCCGCCGAAGAGCGAGGAGAGCCCGCCGCCCTTGGCCCGGTGCAGCAGGACCAGCAGCACCAGCAGCACGCTCGTCAGGATCAGGCCGATCTGCAGGATTAGATTCATCACGTCCTCGTTCACACAGCGGTTCGCCACCGAGAGTACCGGGTGGCGTTCATCCGGTGGACCGCCGTCCGCCTTAGCGGTCCTATCGGCATGATCTGGACAGTTGTCCGGGTAGCGGAACCTCAGCGGCTCCCTCGCTGACAGGACAACGACCGAAGATCAGTCCGCGAGGACTCGGCAGCGCCGGTGTTCCATCGTGAATCGGTTGGCTCCGGCCAGGGCCGGACCCGCTCTTCGAGCGGGCACGGGTGGTGAGGGTACCGGTCCGCGCGGGTCGATCGGACGACGCCGCGCGGACCAGGTCATCACGGCAGCGGGCCGCCGGCCGCCATGGCGCTGAGCTTGGTGAACTCGTCGCCGTTGAGGCTCGCGCCGCCGACCAGCGCGCCGTCGACGTCGGTCTGGCCGATCAGCTCGCCGATGTTGCTGGACTTCACCGAGCCGCCGTAGAGCACGCGGACCACGTCGGCGATCTCCTTGCCGTACTTCTCGGCCAGCGCCGCCCGCAGCGCCGCGCACACCTCCTGCGCGTCGGCGGCGGTGGCGACCTTGCCGGTGCCGATGGCCCACACCGGCTCGTAGGCCACCACGACCTCGCGGATCTGCTCGGCCTTGAGGCCCTTGAGCGCGTTGATCAGCTGCGCGGTGCAGTGCTCGACGTGCCCGCCGGATTCGCGGACGTCGAGCTGCTCGCCCACGCAGAGGATCGGCGACATGCCGTTCTTCAGCGTCGCCCGCACCTTGCGGTTCACGACCTCGTCGGTCTCGGCGTGGTACTCGCGGCGCTCGGAGTGCCCGACGACGACGTAGGAGCAGCCCAGCTTGGCCAGCATCGGCCCGGACACGTCACCGGTGTAGGCGCCGGAGTCGTGCTCGGAGACGTCCTGCGCGCCGTGCTTGAGCAGCAGCTTGTCGCCGTCGATGAGGGTCTGCACGCTGCGGATGTCGGTGAACGGCGGGATCACCGCCACCTCGACCTTCGCGAAGTACTTCTCCGGCAACGCGAAGGCGACCTTCTGCACCAGGGCGATCGCCTCGAGGTGGTTCAGGTTCATCTTCCAGTTGCCCGCGATCAGCGGAGTTCTGGCCATCAGTCGTTCCCCTCCAACACCGCGACGCCCGGCAGGTCCTTGCCTTCCAGGAACTCCAGCGAGGCGCCACCACCGGTGGAGATGTGCGAGAAGCCGTCCTCGGGCAGGCCCAGGCTGCGCACGGCCGCGGCCGAGTCGCCGCCGCCGACGACGCTGAACGCGTCCGAGTCGACGATGGACTGCGCCACGCCGCGGGTGCCGGCCGCGAACGCCTCGAACTCGAACACTCCCGCGGGCCCGTTCCAGAACACGGTCCCGGCGCCGCGCAGGGTCTCGGCGAACAGCTCCACGCTGCGCGGGCCGATGTCCAGGCCCATCCAGCCTTCGGGGATGGCGTCGGCGTCGACCACCTGGGTCTTCGCGTCGGCGGCGAAGGCGTCGGCGACCACGACGTCCACCGGCAGCACCAGCTTGTCGCCGTGCTTCGCCAGCAGTTCGCGGGTCGCGTCGAGCTGGTCGTTCTGCAGCAGCGAGGAACCGACCTGGTGGCCTTGGGCGGCCAGGAAGGTGTAGGCCATGCCGCCGCCGATGAGCAGCTTGTCCACCTTCGGCAGCAGCGCCTCGATCACGCCGAACTTGTCGGAGACCTTGGAGCCGCCCAGCACCACCACGTACGGCCGCCGCGGGTCGCCGGTGAGCGTGCGCAGCACGTCCACCTCGGACAGCACCAGGCCGCCCGCGTAGCCCGGCAGCAGCTTCGCCACGTCGTAGACGGAGGCCTGCTTGCGGTGCACCACGCCGAAGCCGTCGGACACGAACGCCGCGCCGTCGCCGACGACGTCGGCCAGTTCGCGGGCGAACGCGCCGCGCTCGGCTTCGTCCTTGCTGGTCTCGCGGGCGTCGAAGCGCACGTTCTCCAGCAGCGCCACCGACCCGTCGGCCAGTCCGCCCACCACCGAACGGGCGGAGTCACCGGTCACGTCACCGGCGACCGGCACCTCGGTGCCCAGCAGCTCGCCGAGCCTGCGCGCCACCGGGGCCAGCGAGAACTGCGGGTCGGGCTCGCCCTTCGGGCGGCCGAGGTGGGCGGTCACGACGACCCGCGCACCGGCCCCGGTCAGCTTCTCGATCGTCGGCAGCGACGCCCGCACCCGGCCGTCGTCGGTGATCTTGTCGCCGTCCAGCGGAACGTTGAGGTCGGCGCGCACCAGCACGCGTCGCCCCCGGACCCCTTCGGACAGCAGATCGTCGAGGTTGTTCACGTCTGCTCCTCACATGAAAGAGAAGGCCCGCACGAGCAAAGCTCATGCGGGACCTTCAGCGAACTTCCGACAGCCCGAACTCGTGAGCCCGCCGCCCGAGCGTCCGCCCTTGCCGACCATCGTCCTGTCAGCGGCGAAGCCGCTGAGCAGCGACCACGCACGCAGCCGGACCACCGGCGGGTTCTCAGGTGGCCTCTCACGAGGACGGCTTTTTCCCTCGTGGCGGAGCCACTTGGGAAAAAGATCCCGCAGCGAGAAGACACCTGAGGTTCCGCTACCCGAGCTCAGAGCAGAACGAGCCCGTCAGGAAAGCTTCGACCCGATCAAGGCAGAAAGGTCGACGAGGCGGTTGGAGTAACCCCACTCGTTGTCGTACCAGCCGACGATCTTGACCTGGTTGCCGATGACCTTGGTCAGCGGCGCGTCGAACACGGTCGAGGCCGGGTCGGTGACGATGTCGCTGGAGACGATCGGGTCCTCGCTGTAGCGCAGCACGCCCTTGAGCTTGCCCTCGCCGGCGGCGGCGCGGAACGCGGCGTTCACCTCTTCGGCGGAGGTCTCCTTGCCCACGGTCGCGGTGAGGTCGGTGACCGAGCCGGTCGGCACCGGCACGCGCATGGCGTAACCGTCGAGCTTGCCGTTGAGCTCCGGCAGCACCAGGCCGATGGCCTTGGCCGCACCGGTGCTGGTGGGCACCACGTTGATCGCGGCACCGCGGGCGCGGCGCAGGTCCTTGTGCGGGCCGTCCTGCAGGTTCTGGTCCGCGGTGTAGGCGTGCACCGTGGTCATCAGGCCGTGCTCGATGCCGAAGGTGTCGTCGAGCACCTTGACCATGGGGGCCAGGCAGTTGGTGGTGCACGAGGCGTTCGAGATGATCGTCTGCGAACCGTCGTACTTGTCGTCGTTGACGCCGAGCACCACGGTCAGGTCCTCGCCCTTGGCGGGCGCGGAGATGACGACCTTCTTGGCGCCACCCTCGTCGACGTGCTTGCGGGCGTCGGCGGCGTTGGTGAAGAACCCGGTGGACTCGACGACCACGTCGACGCCCAGGTCGCCCCAGGGCAGCTTGCCCGGGTCACGCTCGGCCAGGATCTTGATCGGCTTGCCGCCCACCTCGATGCCCTCGCCGGTGACCTTCACGTCCTGCTCCAGGCGCCCGAGGACGCTGTCGTACTTGAGCAGGTGGGCCATGGTCGCGACATCGCCCAGGTCGTTGGCGGCCACGATCTCGATGTCGTGGTCACTGGCGGTCGCCGCACGCCAGAAGTTCCGCCCGATGCGACCGAAGCCGTTGATGCCTACGCGAACGGTCACGCCTATCTCCTCGGTTACTGACCCTGCCGCCTCGACGCGACGGGTGAGCGGTTGATGGACTCATTCGCACCCTATCGGTCCGCGGCAGCTGCACAGACGGCCGGGCGCACCGCTTTCAGGCGAATCTTGATCGACGCCGTCGTGCATCCGGACGAGATCACCCGCTCGAACCGCTCGTTCTGCCTTTCGGGTGCCACGACGTGCGACATCCGTCGGTTGACCAGCCGTGAGAGCGCTCTCAAGAATGTGCACGTCGACCGTGATCGGCATCTCTGCACCGTTCCCGGCGCGGAGATCGTCGCAGCGGTCCGGCGCAGTCCGGCACCCGGCCGGATTCGACTGGAGGAAGGACTCCGAATGGCGCTGCCCGGAAAGTCGCGGCACACCAACGAGGGCGCGACCGCACTCGCGCCGAGGCGGCGAGGCCGCGTGGCCGCCGTCGCGCTCGCCGCGGGCATCGGCCTCACCGGCCTGGTCAACGCCCCCGCCGGAGCGGACGTCCCGCCGCCGGACGAGGGCTGGACGCTCAGCTTCGGCGACGACTTCACCGGCGAGGCCGGTGCGCCTCCCGGCGAGGACTGGAAGGTCGACACCGGCCACGGCTACCCCGGCGGCCCCGGCAACTGGGGCACCGGTGAGATCCAGAACTACACCGCCGACCCCGCCAACCTGGGCCAGGACGGCGACGGCAACCTGGTGATCACCCCGCAGAAGGACGACGCCGGCAACTGGACGTCGTCGCGCATCGAGACCCAGCGCGGCGACTTCAAGGCCGAAGAAGGCGGAGTGATGCGCATCGAGGGCCGCATCCAGATGCCGGACGTGGCCGCGGACAAGGCGCTCGGGTACTGGCCCGCGTTCTGGGCGCTCGGCTCGCCGTACCGCGACGATCTCTGGAGCTGGCCCGGCATCGGCGAGTACGACATCATGGAGAACGTCAACGCCGAGAACCGCGTGTACGGCGTGCTGCACTGCGACGTCTCCCCCGGCGGTTCCTGCTTGGAGACCGACGGTCTGGTCAACAGCCGGGAATGCCCGGACAGCACCTGCCAGGAGGCGTTCCACACCTACCGGTTCGAATGGGACCGCACCGGTGACGTCGAGGAGCTCCGCTGGTACGTGGACGGCCAGCAGTACCACTCGGTGAAGGAAACCGACGTGAACGCGACCGCGTGGACGAACATGACGTCGCACGAGGGCTACTTCGTGCTGCTCAACGTCGCGATCGGCGGCCAGTTCCCGGACAAGAACTCGGGGATCACCACGCCGACCGAGGCCACCGAGGGCGGTCACCCGATGCTCGTGGACTACATCGCCGTCTACAACAAGTGATCTGATCGCCCGGCGGAATCGGGCGCTCGCAAGGAAAAAGCGGACCGTTCGCCCACCTCGGGCGAACGGTCCGCTCGTTCGGCGCTCGAACTCCTTCAGACCTCGGCTTCGAGCAGCTCCGACGTGACGGCCGATTCGGTGTCGGGGAGGTTGAGCTCCCGCGCCCGCTTGTCCGCCATCGCCAGCAGACGCCTTATGCGGCCCGCCACCGCGTCCTTCGTCATCGGCGGATCGGCGAGCTGGCCCAGCTCCTCCAGCGACGCCTGCCGGTGCGCGAGCCGCAGCCGACCGGCGACCAGCAGGTGATCGGGCGCGGTGGGCCCGAGCAGGTCCAGCGCGCGCTGCACGCGGGCCGCCGCGGCGACCGCCGCGCGGGCGGAGCGGCGCAGGTTCGCGTCGTCGAAGTTCGCGAGCCGGTTCGCGGTGGCCCGCACCTCGCGGCGCATCCGCCGCTCCTCCCAGGACAGCACGCTGGAGTGCGCGCCGAGCTTGGTCAGCAGCGCGCCGATGGCGTCGCCGTCGCGGACCACGACGCGGTCGGCACCGCGGACCTCGCGGGACTTCGCCTGCACGCCGAGCCTGCGCGCCGCGCCGACGAGGGCGAGCGCCGCCTCCGGTCCGGGGCAGGTCACCTCCAGCGCCGAGGAGCGGCCCGGTTCGGTGAGCGAGCCGTGGGCGAGGAACGCCCCGCGCCACGCGGATTCCGAGTCGCACGATCCGCCGGAGACGACGTGCGCGGGCAGACCGCGCACCGGGCGTCCCCGCGGGTCGAGCAGGCCCGTCTGGCGGGCGAGGCTCTCGCCGTCCTTGACCACGCGCACCACGTACCGGGTGCCCTTGCGCAACCCACCGGAGGTGATCATGTGCACGTCGGAGTGGTGCCCGAACAGCTCGTGGACCTCCTTGCGGAGCCTGCGGGCCGAGGAGCCGCTGTCGAGCTCGGCCTCCACCACGACGCGGCCGGCGACGATGTGCAGCCCGCCCGCGAACCGCAGCAGCGAGGAGACCTCGGATCTGCGGCAGCAGGTCTTGGTCACCGGCAACCGGCTCAGTTCGTCTTTGACCGCCGCGGTCATCGCCACCGGTCAGTCCTCCTCTCCAGCGCGGCCGTCAGACTCGCCGCGAGCGCCTCCGGGTCGTGCCTGCCCGGCGAGGCGGGCGAGGCGACTGTGTCGAGCAGAGTTTGCGCACCCAGCCCGGTCGCCGCAGCACGAAGCCGATCAGGTGTCGGCACCGATCCGGCGTCCGCCAGAACAGCGTCCACGGTCAGCCGGGGTGCGTGCTGCGAGAGTACGTCGAGATGTTGTTCCGGGGAGAACCCCGCGGTTTCGCCCGGTTGTGGGATCAGGTTGAGCACCACGACGCGGCGCGCGGTGGTCGTCACGAGCGCCTCGTGCAGTTCCGGGACGAGCAGGTGCGGCAGCACGCTGGTGAACCAGGAACCGGGCCCGAGCAGCACCATGTCGGCGTCGAGCACGGCGCGCACCGCTTGGGGGCAGCCGCGCGGGGTGCCCTGGTCGCCGTGGGCGGCGGCGAGGCGGACCTGCTTGACCCGTCCCGGGGTGCTCGCGATGGCGACCTGGCCGCGAATGGTGCGCACCGCATCGGGATCCGCGTCGAGGCCGACGACTTCGGCTTCCATGTCGAGCGGTTCGACGGACATCGGCAGCACCCGGCCGCGGGCGCCGACCAGCCGGCAGGCCTCGTCGAGCACGTCGACGGGATCGCCGACCACGTCGAGCAGTCCGGCGAGCAGCAGGTTGCCGACGGCGTGCCCGGCGAGCGCCCCGTTGCCGCCGAAGCGGTGCTGGAACACCTGCGCCCAGCGCCTGCCGTTGTCGTCCGGCGCGGCCAGCGCGGCCAGCGCCTTGCGCAGATCACCGGGTGGCAGCATGCCGAGTTCTCGGCGCAGCCGCCCGGAGGAACCGCCGTCGTCGGCGACGGTGACCACGGCGGTGACGTCGGGCGTCAACCGGGTCAGCGCGGCCAGCGTGGCTTGCAGGCCGTGGCCGCCGCCGAGCGCGACCGCGCGCAGCGGGCGCTCGGCGGGCGGGTCGTTCGGTGGTGCGGCTGTGCTCACTCGCGCCCCAGGTCCCGGTGGACGGTCTTGACCATCATCCCTTCGTCGTCGGCGAGCCTGCGGGCCATCTCCTCGACGAGGGCGACGCTGCGGTGCTTGCCACCGGTGCAACCCAGCGCCAGCGTCAGGTACCGCTTGCCCTCCCGGTGGTAGCCGGCGCCGACCAGCCGCAGCAATCCCTGGTAGCTCTCCAGGAATTCCTCGGCGCCTTCCTGGCCGAGCACGTAGTTGCGGACCTCCTCGTCGAGGCCGTTGAACTCGCGCAGCTCCGGGATCCAGAACGGGTTCGGCAGGAAGCGGCAGTCCATCACCAGGTCGGCGTCCATCGGCAGGCCGTACTTGTAGCCGAAGGACAGCACGGTGACCCGGGTGCGGGTCTCGGCCTCGGTGCCGAACGCGTCCTCGATCTTCGTGCGCAGCTGGTGCACCGACAGGCCCGTCGTGTCCACCACGAGGTCCGCCTCGGAGCGCAGCCGGGACAGCAGCGCGCGCTCGTTGGCGATGCCGTCGGCCAACCGCCCCTCGCCCTGCAGCGGGTGGCCGCGGCGCACCTGCTCGAAGCGGCGGATCAGCACCTCGTCGGTGGCCTCCAGGAACAGCACCTTCGGCTTGTAGCCGCGGGCGTCCAGGTCCTTGATCACCGATCCGAGGTCTTCGGTGAACGCGCGGCTGCGCACGTCCATCACGACCGCGACGCGGGTGATCGCGCCGCTGGAGCGCGCCCCCAGCTCCACCATCGTCGCGATCAGTTCGGGGGGCAGGTTGTCCACGACGAACCAGCCCAGGTCCTCCAGGCACTTGGCGGCGGTGCTGCGCCCGGCGCCGGAAAGGCCGCTGACCACGGCGACCTCGATGCCCGATTTCTCCTCGCTCACTGATTCTCCCCTTCAGTGCTGGTGTCTCCCCCGCCTGCCCCGGCCTCAGTGGCCAGGGCCGCGCACACGGTCTCGGCGGTGCGCCGGCCGAAGCCGGGCACCGCCATGATGTCCTCGATCCCCGCCTGCTTCAGCTTGCGCACCGAACCGAAGTGCTTGAGCAGAGCGGTTTTCCGGGCCTCCCCAAGTCCGGGTACGGAATCGAGCACGGACCGGCTGAGCCGCTTGGAGCGCTTCTGCCGGTGGTAGTTGATGGCGAACCGGTGCGCCTCGTCGCGCACCCGCTGCAGCAGGTACAGCGCCTCGCTGGTGCGCGGCAGGATGACCGGGTCGGGTTCGGCGGGCAGCCACACCTCTTCGAGGCGCTTGGCCAGGCCGATCACGGCGACGTCGGTGATGCCGAGTTCGGTGAGGGCGTCGGCCGCCGCGTTCGCCTGCGGGGCACCGCCGTCGATGACCAGGAGGTTCGGCGGGTAGGCGAACTTGCGCGGCCTGCCCGTCTCCGGGTCGATGCCGGGCGCGGTCCCGCCGTCGGTCTCGGCCTGGTCCGCGCCGGTGCCGTGCGCGGCCGCCACGTTGGGCGCGTCCACTTCGGACTCCGACGCGTCCGGGCCGGTTTCCTTGAGGTAGCGGGCGAACCGGCGGCGCACCACCTCGTCGATGGAGCCGACGTCGCCGCCTTCGGCGCCCTCGCGCACCGAGAACCGCCGGTACTCGGACTTGCGCGCCACCCCGTCCTCGAACACGACCAGCGAGGCCACCACGTCGCTGCCCTGCACGTGGCTCACGTCCACGCATTCGATCCGCAGCGGCGCCGTGTCCAGGTCCAGCGCCTCCTGCAGCTCCTGCAGCGCCGCGGAGCGCGCCGTGAGGTCGCCCGCGCGGCGCAGCTTGTACTGGGTGAACGCCTCCTTCGCGTTGCGCTCCACCGTTTCCATCAAGGCCCGCTTGTCGCCGCGCTGCGGCACCCGCAGGTCGACCCGGCTGCCGCGCAGCTCGCCGAGCCACTGCGCCAGCGCCGGGGAGTCCTCCGGCAGTTCGGGGACGAGCACTTCGCGCGGCACCGGGGTTCCGCCCGCGTCGGCCTGATCGGCCAGCGCGGCCTGCTCCCCGTAGAACTGGCTGAGGAACCGGCCGGTGAGCTCGCCGAGGCCGGTCTCCGCGTCCAGGTCGATGACCCAGCCGCGCTGCCCGCGCACCCGGCCGCCGCGGATGTGGAAGACCTGCACGGCGGCGGCGAGCTCGTCCTGGGCGAAGGCGATCACGTCGGCGTCGGTGCCGTCGCCGAGCACCACGGCCTGCTTCTCCATCGCGCGGCGCAGCGCTTCGAGGTCGTCGCGCAGCCGGGCGGCGCGCTCGAATTCGAGTTCCGCGGAGGCCTGCTTCATCTCGCGGTCCAGCTTGCGCGTCAACGTGTCGGTGCGACCGCTGAGGAAGTCGCAGAAGTCGTCCACGATCGCCCGGTGCTCGTCGGCGTCGACGCGGCCCACGCACGGCGCGGCGCACTTGCCGATGTAGCCGAGCAGGCAGGGCCGCCCGATCTGGCCGTGGCGCTTGAACACGCCGCTGGAGCAGGTGCGGGCGGGGAACACGCGCAGCAGCATGTCGAGCGTTTCGCGGATCGCCCACGCGTGCGCGTACGGGCCGAAGTAGCGCACGCCCTTGCGCCGCGGACCGCGGTAGACGTGCAGCCGCGGGTACTCCTCGTGCAGCGTCACGGCGAGCACCGGGTAGGACTTGTCGTCCCGGTAGCGCACGTTGAACCGGGGGTCGTACTCCTTGATCCAGGAGTACTCCAGCTGCAGCGCCTCGACCTCGGTGCCGACCACGGTCCAGCGCACCCCGGTGGCGGTGGTGACCATCTGGCGGGTCCGGGGGTGCAGCCCCGAGAGGTCGGCGAAGTAGTTCGCGAGCCGGCTGCGCAGGCTCTTCGCCTTGCCGACGTAGATGATCCGCCCCTCGGCGTCGTGGAAGCGGTACACGCCGGGCGCGTCCGGAACGGTTCCGGGTGCAGGGCGGTACGTCGACGGGTCGGCCACGGCTCCACCCTACGTGCGCGACCGACACTCCCCGTCACGGCATCGCGGCCTGCGCGGGGACCTTCGCCCCTTGGTCATCGGAGCCGCGTGCGTTGTCCTGAGTGTCCGGCTTCGGGCTCGTGCGCAGGGCGGCACGATGCCGCGGGGGCCGAGCTCGGCGGTGTTCGCGCACCCGCGGCGAACTGCGGCGGAGGGTGCACGGACGGTCACCCGGCGGCACGTCGGGGCGCGGGATCGGAGGAGATGGTCCGGATGGCTCAGGCCGGGCGCGCGAGCGCGCACGCCGTGCGCCGCGAGGACGGGCTGGCGCAGTTCGCCGGGATCGTCATGGTGATCATCGGCGTGTTCCACGCGGGGGTGGCGACGGCGACGTTGTTCCAGGAGTCGTTCGCGGTGGTGCTCAACAGCTACGTCTTCAGCTACGACGTGACCGCGTGGGGCTGGCTGCACCTGGCGCTGGGCGTGGTGGCGGCGGTGGCGGGCACGGCGCTGCTGGCCGGCCTGCCCGGCACCCGGGTGCCCGCCATGGTCGTCGTGGGCGTCAGCGCGCTCGCGGCGTTCCTGTTCATCCCGTACCAGCCCCTGTGGTCCCTGCTGATCATCGCCGTGGACGTCGCCGTCATCTGGGCCCTCGCCGTGCACGGCCGCCCGCCCGAGGACTGACGACCGCACCCCCGACAACCCGGCCGAACGTTGCCCAACCCCCGCAATTTCGCGAGGAATTGCGGGGGTGCTCGCACCGAGAACCCGTCCGATCGTCATCGAAAACCCAGTTCATGGGCTCGCTCGGTGATCTTCGAGAGCGGTTGGGGTAGGCACGTTTCTCGCGAAATTGCGGGAGTGGTCCGCTGGTGGCTCAGAGGGGGTGCGGGAGGCGGTCCTGGACGGGGAGGAGGCCGAAGGGCTTCGACGGGAGGGCCTGGTACCAGTAGGCGACCGAGGAGATGTCGTCGCTGCGCTTGTTCGCGTGCCCGTGCTCGATGCTCACCCGGATCGAGGAGTCGAAGGTGATCGGGTCCTCCACGTGGAACCGGTAGTAGGACACCTGCCCGCTCCAGTTCCGCCCGCCCGGCAACGTGAGCCCGTGGTACGGCGCGTGGTACGGCTGGCTGGGACACCAAGCGGTGTTGAAGTAGTCCTCCGTGCCGGTGCCGTGCAGCCTCGGCGGCCACGGCTCACCGTCGATGAAGATCATGTCGTCGCCCTCGCCGTACCAGTTCCAGTCGGTCGTGGAGCGCAGGTTGTGCACGTTGAGCACCGACCCGACGTAGTGCCCGCGGCCCTCCGCCTCCAGGATCGTGTAGTTGCCGGTCCCGTCGAGGTTGATGCCGCCGAACAGGAACTCGTCGTTGGTCTGGTCGCCCTGCTCCACGCCGTCGGTGGGGTCCTCGCGGCGCCATTGCGCGTGGAAGTAGCCCAGCTCCGGGTCGACCTGCCGGTACTGCTCGTAGTCGATGTAGTAGTAGAAGATCACCGGTTTGAGGCTCATCTCGCTGATCAGCTCGAACCGGGCGCCCTCGGCGAAGGGCATCGCGAACCAGCAGTTGAAGCCCTTGCCGTCCTGCGGGCTCATCTGCAGCGGCGCGGACACGAAGTTCTCGGTCCGCCCGTGGCCGATGCCGAAGAAGTCCCCCAGCGGTACCAGCACGCTCGGGTGCGCCGCGTCGTCCCAGGTGATCTTGAGGACGAGCCTGCGCAGGTAGTCGCCCTCCACCTCGGCCCGGTGCGGCCCGTCCTCCACCGCCACGGTGCACCAGATGTGGGTCACCGCGCCCGGCCCGGTGAGGCGCGCGAGTTCGCGGCTCTCCCCCGGTTGCAGCCGGATGTTGTCGGTGTTGCCCCCGGTCCGGTCCCAGCTGGACACCCGCCCCCGCTTGGACTGCCGGAGCCTCGGCAGATCCCGCAAGCTGCTCCCGAACGTCCCGTACCCGGACATGCGCCCCTCCCCGATCACCGCTGCTCGCTCACCGGCCCGCCCGGTGAGGTCCCCCTCCGGAAAGTCAACGATCTTCAACCCGTTCGTGTCGAGATCATTCATCCGATCGGCATTTCCCAAGATCACCGTTTTCGAGCCGGGACCGCGCTCTCACGGACGCCCGACGTGGGTGACCACGTCCGAACGGGCCGCGCCGTCCGCCGTGATCTCGATCCGCTGCACCACGATCAACTTCTCCACCGGGTCCCCGGTCAGCTCGGACGGCGGTGACGCGCTGAAGTCGATCACCCCCGAGGCGCCCGCGAACTCGTCGTCGCCGCGAGTACCGGCCAGCTCCCCGAGCAACGCGGCCCGATCCACGGACATCGGCCGCCCCGCCACCTCGCCGCCGGTGCCCGCCGCGACCCGTCGCGCCGATTCCATCGCCAGGCGCACCGCGTCGTAGGCCACGAGCACGTGACCGGTCGGCCCGGTCCGGCCGATCATCTTCCCCGGCTCGTCCTGCAGCTTCGCGTAGCTCGCGAAGAACCGGCACCGCTCGAAACCGCCGATCGGCTCGGGTCGCCTGCACAGCTCCTCCGCGCGATCCGGCCCGAGCGGTTCCGGCACGCTCGGGCCCAGACCCGTGTAGAACAACCGATCCTGCGGATAACCACCGGGTACCGAGACAGAGCTCTCCCACTCCCCGTTGGCGAACTGGGTGAGGTCGTCCCCCGCTATTACGGTGGCCCGCTCGGCGCACGCCTCCTTCTTCAGCTCACGCACCACCAACGGGAAGTCGTTCGCCCGGCCGCTGTAGAAGATCAGCGGGTCGCCCGGAGCACCGCAGATCCCCTTGATCGCGTCAATCAGCGACCGGGAGCCCGGCTGGTAACTCACGTACTTCGGCAGTTTCCCCTTCTCCAGCAGCGCGTTCGACTGCTGCGAGTAGAGGTCGAGGCTGTACTCGTCCGAAGGATCGGTCAGCAGGTATGACGGGTGCTGCGGGAACCTTCCGGCGGCGAACTCGACGGCGGCCCGAGCTTGGCGTTCGTTGGTGGCCGCGACGCGGAAGAAACCGGGCTTGCCGCTGAACGCGTGGGCCGAGGCCGCCGACGCGATCATCGGCAACGAGCCGCCGTCACCGTCCCGCACGCCCAGCAGCTCCACGGCGCGGACCGTGGAGGGACGGCTCTGCCCGAGCCCGGTAACCGCAACCAACGACGGATCACGACGCGCGAGCTCGCGCAGGTTCCCGGCCACCTCGACGGCGTGGTCCGAACTGCCACCGAAGTTGGCGAGCAGCAGCTGCACCTTCACCTCAGGTGTGAGACCGCCGGTCAGGAAGCCGGAGTTCCACGCCCGCTGCGCCAGCAGCGCCCCGCGCAGCTCGTTGACGCCGACGGCCAGTTCGCGCCGCTCGCCTTCCTGGTCGCTGCTGAGCATCGTCGCCACCGCGACCTTGACCAGCGGCCTGCGGTACGGGGCGCGTTCACCCGCGACTCGACCGTTCTCCCGCACCACGGCCGCGCTGAGCGCTGCGATCTCCGCGGTGACGGCGGACGAATCCCCCGCTTCGGTGGTGAACGAGTTCGCGCGGTCAGTCACGCCGATGCACTGGGCTCCCACCTTGTTCAACCGCAGCGGATCCCGGAGCGCGGTGGTGCTCACCTCCGCGACGTCCAGCGGGTTGCCGTCGGCATCGCAGTCCTGCACGACGTGCACGGCGTACACGGCGCCGTAGGCGACCAGTGCAGTGACCAGGACGGCGGCGGCGCCGCGCGGAATCGCTCCCCGGCGCGGCCACACGGCCGGGTAACCGAATTTGCGCTTGGCCAGTGAGCTGTCCGGCAGGCCGCGCTCGTCCTGCGAGTTCAGCGGGCGCAGCCGCGCGAACGCGGAGTTCCACTTCCCCAGGTCCACGCCCGCCGTGCCGGGGGCTTCCCGCTGCGCGCGGGCGACCTCCGCGAACGCCTTGTCGTCCCACGGGCCCACGACCGTGCAGGAGCACAGCGCCTGCACGGCTCGCAGCAGGTCCGCGATGGCCTCGGTGCTCTCGCCGCGCACCACCGGTGACCAGGCGCGCTGCACCAGCTCGCGCACCTGGTACGGCCGGCGGAACACCGCGACCGGCGCCCACGCCAGCACTCGGGCCAGGTCCCGCTGCCAGCTCACGTCCCCGCTGTCCGCGCGGGTGGACAGGACCCTGGCGACGCGGCTCACCTCGCCGAGCGCGAGCCGGTGGTACTGGGCGCGCAGGTACGCGGCGGAATCGTGGCGCCCGATCGACTCGTAGTGCTCGGCCAGGTCGCGGTGCACCTGCTCGTAGGAGTGGTCGGACCGGTCGAGCAGCTCCCGCACCAGCAGGTCGCGCAGCAGCGGATCCAACGCCCAGGTCCGATTCCCGCCCGATTCGGCGGGGCCGGGGCGCACGAAGCTCAAGATGTCCAGCGCCTCGACGATCTGCCGGACGCCCGCCGTGCCCCGGTCACCGGCGAGCAACCGCACCACCGGCTCGTCGAGCAGCAGCGGCGCGGCCAGCTTCGCGAACAGGGTGACGGTGCGGTCCCGCACCCCGCCGTGCGCGTCCTCGGCCTCGTCCTCGGACGGCGCGTTCGTCCGGAAGCGGTGCAGCATCCGCATCAGCAGGTAGCCGCGGACGGTGTCCTCCAGGTCGGCGCCGCGCAGCCCCGGTGGCACGCGCATGCCCATCGTGGAACGTGCCGACGGCACCCGGCGGTCGCGGCGGAAGCTCCAGTCGATCCGGTCGCTGACCAGCGTCAGCGCCAGCGGGTGGCCGTGCGTGGCGCAGTGCAGTTCGCGCACGTAGCGCTCGCTGAGCACGGTGGCCTCTTCGCTGCGGCTGCGTTCGATGAAGAACCGGCGGGTGTCCTCCAGGCCGAAGTTGGTGAGCCGGGTGGCGAGTTCCGGTGTCCGCGGCCCGCCGCCGCGGAGCTGCGCCGCCCACTCGTCGTAGCGCTTCCGCCACTGCCGTCCCGGATCGGTGCCGGGCGGTCCCGGTTCCGCCGCCGCGCCCGCGCCCGCACCGGACTGCTTGGTGGCCACCACCAGCAGCGGAACCCGCGGATCGGCCCGCATCTCCTCCGCGAGCAGGTCGAGGAAGTCCGGGTCGCCGCCCGGTTCGGTGGGCGGCGTGCTCAGCGCCACCCGCTCCGCCTTGTCCGGGGAGAGCAGGTCCGCGTCGTCGAGCAGCAGCACGCAGTTCACCGTGCGCGTGCGCCTGCGCAGGTAGGCGGCGCGCAGATCGGCCAGCAGCGCCGCCAGCGCGAGCCGGTGCCACTTCTCGGCGGCGTCCGACGCGCGGGCGTCGGAGGACTCGAACCGGCCCTGGATGTGCAGCACCACGTCGTCGATGCGGACCCGATCGCTGATCCCCCCGAAGTGCCGCGGCTCCGCAGCCGTGGTCTCGAACCAGCTCAGCGCGGCGGCGCTGCGCGGCCCGGCGAGCATCCACCGGGCCCAGCGCGGCGCCCCCACGCCGATCGCGGTGAGCCGGTGCAGGATCGGCCGCGCCATCCGCAGCAGCAGCCCCGCGACGGGTGCCGGGGCCGAGTCGCCCGCCTCCCCGACCACGTCGGTCATCAGCTCCACGCTGGCGAGCCGCCGCGCGAGCTGTTCCCGGACCTGCCGGCGGCGCTGCGCGGACGTCGCGACCTCGGCCGGATCGCCGCGCTCGGCGTCGTCCTCGGGGACCGGGCCGTGCTCCGGTAAGCGCAGCGTGGCGTGGACGGTGCGGGCGAGCTCGTAGCGCGGCAGCACCAGCCTGCCGAACTCGCGGTGCGACTCGGCGCCGAGCTGCCGGTACACCGCTTCCAGGACGTCCCAGGTGCTCTTCGAGCGGGGTTCGTCGAAGTCGACGCGCGCCATCGGCACGGCCTTGTCGTAGCGCCGCTCCACGTGCTCGATCACGGCGGTCTTGCCGACGCCGCCCGCGCCGTGCAGCACCACGATCGGCATCGGCCGGTCCCGCACGTGGCGCACCAGGTGATCGATCAGCTCAGCCGTGGACTCCCGCCCGACGAGCCCCACGTCGTCGTCCAGACCCGCCATCCGCCACCCCCGCGATCCGATCACGTCGAATCACGGAAGGTAGCGGCACCGCGCTCCCGGCATCCCCGGAAATCGGGGATTCACCACCCGATCAGCCGTTCGGCGGGCGGTAGTGCTCGATGCGGCGCAGGACGCTGCGGATGCGCGCGGCGTGCACCGGGGACAGCGCGTAGCCGGGGTAACTGGCGAACCAGCTGGCGCTGCCCATGCTCACCGCGTCGGCGCCCGCCCAGAAGTACTCGCGGCAGTCGTCGAAGCTGCGGATGCCGCCGGTGGCGATGATCGGCAGCTTCGAACCGGAGTCGCGCAGCTCCTTCACCACGCGCAGCCCGATCGGCTTGATCGCCCGCCCGGAGAGCCCGCCGAAACCGTTCTTCAGCAGCGGCTGCCCGGTGTTCGGGTCCAGCCGCAGGCCCTTGACCGTGTTGATCGCGGTCAGCGCGGACACCCCGTGCTTGGCGGCCAGCTTGGCGTGGCCGATGTAGTCGTAGTCCGAGGAGAGCTTGAGGATCACCGGGTGGTTGCTGCGCGGCACCGCCTGCGCCAGCACCTGCTCGATGATGGCGTTGAAGTCGAAGTTCACGTTGTGGCAGGACACGTTGAACTCGACGGCGGCGATGTCCCCGGCGGGCACCGCCTTGTTGACCTTCTCGACGAGCGTGACGAACTCCTCGGGGGAGAACCCGCCCACCGAGATGATCGTGTTCTGGCCGCGGGTGCGCGGGTAGTAGTCGCGCAGGTAGGCGTCGATGCCGACGTTGCACCAGCCGAACGCGTTCAACCAGCCGCCGTCGACCTGCCGCAGCGCCTGGCCGTAGCGCTTGAGCAGCGCGGGGAGCTCGTGCAGCGGCCACACGTCCTGGGTGGTGAAGTGGCCTTCGCGCGGCTCGACGGTGACGGTGCGGGTGGTGATCGCGCCGAACCGCTCCAGCGGCACGAACTTCGAGATCGGGCTCATGCCGTAGGGCACCAGGCTCGCGTTGGCGACGCCGTAGCCCAGCAGGCTGGACGAGGTGACCAGCCGGTTGCGCAGGTGGACGTCACCGAGCCGGACGGCGGGCGCGCGGGGTTCGTCCCGCACCAGCCGAAGATTTCGCTCCTGGGCCACGCTCACGGTCTCCTCCTCCATCGCCGCCCGGCCGCACCGCCGCCTTCCGGTGCCCGCCGGTCTCGGTGCGCGTGCCGGGATCTCCGGCGCTCGATGCCGACCCCATTGTCCCTCACCCGTTCGTCCCCTTCACAGGCGCGGTGCCGCGGTGATCAGTTGGACTCGAACAAGCGGACGACTCGACCTCCCCCCGCGTTCCCGGCACGGTCGTGGCGCCGTGTGGGATGGGCGGCGGGGCGGGAATCCCCGGCGAGCGCCACCAGGCGGACAGGAGAGGACAACGGGTGCCCGAGACGACGACGCCGGTCGAGCCGGACGCGACCATGCGGCGCGCGCGCTGGGCGGTGACCGCGTACTTCGTGGTGAGCGGCTTCGCACTGGCGTCCTGGACGGCGCGCATCCCCACCATCAAGCGCGACCTGGGCCTCGATGACGCCGGGGTGACGCTGGCGCTGTTCGCGGTCGCCGCCGGTTCGGTGCTGGCCATGCAGGTCTGCGGGCACCTCACCGACCGCTTCGGCAGTGCCCGCGTGATGCCGCCCGCCGGGATACTGGTCGCCCTGTCCGGGGTGACGCCGGGACTCGCGGGAAGTCTCCCGACGCTGGTCGCGGGCCTGATGGTGTTCGGCGCCGCGCACGGCACGATCGACGTGGCGATGAACTCGCACGCGGTGCGCGTCGAGCAGCGCTACCGGCGGCCGATCATGAGCACCTTCCACGCCACGTTCAGCCTCGGCGGCCTGCTCGGCGCCGGGTCGGGCGCGCTGGCGGCCCAGCTCGGCCTCAGCCCCGCCGCGCACTTCGCGCTGACCGGGGCGGGCCTGGTGGCGCTGTCCCTGGTCGCGCGGCCCGCGCTGCTGCCGCCCGAGCCGACTCCGCCCGCCGAGTCCGGCGCGCGCGCCCGCGGCATCCCGATGGCGATCGTGTTCCTCGGCGTGCTCGGGTTCTTCTGCTCCGTCGGCGAGGGATCGATGGCCGACTGGTCCTCGGTGTACCTGCACGACGAGCTCGGTTCGAGCCTCGCGTTCGCGGCGCTGGGCTACGCCGTGTTCTCCGCCACGATGGGCCTGTTCCGGTTCCTCGGCGACGGCCTGGTGCGGCGGTTCGGGCCGGTGCTGCTGGTCCGGTGCTGCGGCGTGATCGCGGGCACCGGGCTCGGCGTGGCGCTGCTGCTGCACCACCCGGTGGCGGCGCTGGCCGGGTTCGCGCTGTTCGGCGTCGGGCTCTCGTGCATCGTGCCGCAGATCTTCAGCGCCGCCGGACACCGCGACCCGGCCCGCAGCGGACGGGACTTGGCACAGGTCAGCACGTTGTCCTACGGCGGGCTGCTCGCGGGCCCGGTGTTCATCGGCCTGCTCGCGCAGGGCTTCGGCCTGTCGGTGGGGCTGGCGGTGCCGGCCGCGCTGGCGCTGCTGGTCGCGGTCGCGGCGAACGCGGTGCGCCCGCGGCCCGCCGCAGAATCCGCGTCCGGACGGGCGTGATCGCGCACTCGGGGTAACGGCGTACCCTCCTGGACGCTTGATCGGATGAACGCGACCGGCGGGATCATGGTTGATCGACGCCGCCGCGGGTAGTCCGATGGGCGTGCGTTGTGCTGAGCGCGCCGGAGTTCGGCGCGCTAATCGGAAGGAGACGCTGTGGGCATCCTCAGCTGGATCATCTTCGGCCTGATCGCGGGCGCGATCGCGAAGTTCATCCTGCCCGGCAAGGACCCGGGCGGAATCATCGTCACGATCCTCATCGGCATCGTCGGCGGCCTGCTCGGCGGCTGGTTGAGCAGCAAGTTCGGCGGCGCGGGCGTGAACGACTTCAGCCTGATGAGCTTCGTGTGGGCCGTGATCGGCTCGCTCATCCTGCTGATCGCCTACCGCCTGGTCTTCAACAAGTCGAGGTCCTGACCCCAGGCCCCGATACGACGGTGCCCGGAAGCCTCGGCTTCCGGGCACCGTTTCGTACTCGGACCCGAACCTGCCCTAGTCGTTCAAGGCGAGCAAAGGTTCTGGTCCGTGTCCCGTGTCCTGTCAGCGGCGAAGCCGCTGAGCAGCGACCAGCCCGAGCAAGAAGACCACCCGCGGGTTCTCATCGGTTTCCTCGCGAGGACAGCTTTTTTCCTCGTGGCGGAGCCACTTGGAAAAAAGATCCCGCAGCGAGGAAACCGATGAGGTTCCGCCACCCGACCCCCTACGCAGGCCGAGTTCACATGCAAGCTCTATTCCCGGTGGGCGTCGACCGCTCGGCGCAGGTCCCTCAGGTCTCGCATGGCCTGGACGGCGTGGGCGCCGTCGGTGGACTGGACGGCCATGACCGAGGCGTACTCGTCCTGGGGCAGCTCCAGCCGCGCCCAGGCCGCGCCGTCGGGGAAGCTGATCGACTGCACCTCGTCCCACGAGTAGTGCTGGGTGTTGATGATGTTGCGCACTTCGATCCCGTTCAGGTCGGCGCGCAGCCGCGGCCGGGTCAGCAGCAGGGCGCCGCAGGCCAGCAGCACGCCGAGCCCCGCCATCGCCACCTGGTCGGAGATCCGGAAGTACACGCCCGTCGGGGTGTTGCGCAGCAGCACCGCGACCACGGCGAACACCACCACCAGCACGATCGCCACCGGGATCGCCACCCGGCGGATCTTGACCGGCCGCACCGTCAAGGTGTGGGCTCCCCCGCGCCGTTCGTCCACCGTCGCCACGCTTCCTGCCGCTGTGTCCGCCGCGTCCGCCGGTTGCGCACCGGCCGGTTCCTCGCGCGCCTCGCCTGACTGCATGTGTCCAGTTTGCCCGTCCTCGTCGAGGAGCCGTCGGCAGCCCTCACCACTGGGGCGCGGCGAGGGCGCCCGACCGGCCGGAGGCGGCGTCAGCGCGAGCGCAGGTCGCGCAGCACCAGGGCCGTCTCCAGGGCCGCCGCGGTCGCCTCGAAGCCCTTGTCCTCGACCGACTCGGGGAATCCGGCGCGGTCCCTGGCCTGCTGATCGGTGTCGCAGGTGAGCAGGCCGTTGCCCACGGCCGTCGACTCGTCCAGGGCCACCCGGGTCAACCCGCTGGTGACGGAGTCGCACACGTACTCGAAGTGCGGGGTCCCGCCGCGGATCACCACGCCCAGCGCCACCACCGCGTCGTGCCCGCGCGCCAGCTCCTGGCACACCACGGGCAGTTCGATGGATCCCGGCACCCGCACTACGGTCGGATCGGTGATCCCGGCCTCCTCGGCGGCGGCCAGGGCCCGCTCGAGCATCCGGTCGGTGAGCGACTCGTGCCAGCGGATGCCCGCGATGGCCAGCTTCAGCCCGTCCGCGCGCGGCACCTCGACGCGGGGCCTGCCCTCGCCGCTCATGCGGTGACTCCGGGCCTGCCGAAGCCCGTCTCGTCGCCCTCGCCCGTGATGGACGAGTCCTCGCCGTCGTCGAGGTGGTTCAACTCGTGCCCCATTCGATCCCGCTTGGTGCGCAGGTAGCGCAGGTTCTCCGGGTTCGGGCGGATCGGCAGCGACTCCCGGCCCACGACCTTGAGCCCGTAGCCCTCCAGCCCGATCCGCTTCTCCGGGTTGTTCGTGAGCAACCGCATCGACTTCACGCCGAGGTCGCAGAGGATCTGCGCGCCCTGGCCGTAGTCGCGGCTGTCCACCGGCATGCCCAGCGCGACGTTGGCGTCCACGGTGTCGGCGCCGTCGTCCTGCAGCTGGTAGGCCTGCAGCTTGTGGATCAGGCCGATGCCCCGGCCCTCGTGCCCGCGCATGTAGAGCACGATGCCGCGGCCCTCTTCGGCGACCTTCTCCATCGCCGCCGCCAGCTGCGGCCCGCAGTCGCAGCGCAGCGAGCCGAGCACGTCACCGGTGAGGCATTCCGAGTGCACCCGCACCAGCACGTCCTCGCCGTCGCCGATCTCGCCGTAGACCAGCGCCAAGTGCTCGATGCCGTCGAGCGTGCTGTCGTAGCCGAAGGTGCGGAAGGTGCCGTGCGCGGTGGGGATGCGGGCCTCGGCGACGCGCTCCACCTGCTTCTCGAACCGCCTGCGGTAGGCGATGAGGTCGGCGATCGTGATCAGCCGCAGGTCGTGCTCGTCGGCGAAGACCTCCAGCTCGTCGCGGCGGGCCATGTCGCCCTCGGACTTCTGGCTGACGATCTCGCACAGCGCGCCCACCGGCCGCAGTCCGGCGAGCCGGGACAGGTCGACGCTCGCCTCGGTGTGGCCGGGCCTGCGCAGCACCCCGCCTTCGCGGGCGCGCAGCGGCACCACGTGGCCGGGCCGGTGCAGGTCCTCGGACCGCGACTCGCCCGCGGCCAGCACCTGCAGGGTGCGCGCGCGGTCGCTGGCGGAGATGCCGGTGCTGACGCCTTCCGCCGCGTCCACCGCGACCGTGTAGGCGGTGCCCTTGCGGTCCTGGTTCGAGTGGTACATCGGCGGTAGGTCGAGCCGGTCGCAGTCCTCGCCGGTCATGCCGACGCAGAGGTACCCGGAGGTGTAGCGCACCATGAACGCCACGAGTTCCGGCGTCGCCTTCTCGGCGGCGAAGATCAGATCGCCTTCGTTCTCGCGATCCTCGTCATCGACCACGATCACCGGGCGGCCCGCCGCAATGTCGGCCAGGGCGCGCTCGATGTCGTCGAACCTGTTGCTCACCGTGTCCGGTCTCTCTCGCTCTGGGGCGGCGGCGCGACTGGAACGCCGGCCCTCGGTTCGGCCTGCCGGGAACGTGCCCGGCACCGTCATTGTCCTCCCGCCTCCCGGATGCTGGTGGTCCGCTCGGGCGGGATCGCCGTGGGTCAGGACCCGGATGCTCCGGCGCGGAACTGATCGAGCTGCGCGGCGGCGAGCCGTTCCAGGTGCTTGGCCAGCACGTCCACCTCGATGTTGACCTCTTCACCCGGTCGGCGCACCCCCAAGGTGGTGAGTTCCCGAGTCGTGGGAATCAGGGCGACGCTGAACTCGGTGCGTCCCGCCTCGACCACGGTCAGCGAGATCCCGTCGACCGTGATCGAACCCTTCTCCACCAGGTAGTGCGACAGCTCCGCGGGCAGCTCGAAGCGGGTGAGGTCGTCGTCCGAGCCGCGCAGCACCGCGGTGCCGTCGACGTGGCCCTGCACGATGTGCCCGCCGAGCCGGTCGCCGAGCGCCATCGCGCGCTCCAGGTTCACCCGGTCCCCGGCGGCGACGTTCCTGATCGCGCTGCGGCGCACCGTTTCCTGGACGACGTCCACGGTGAACCGGCCGCCGCCGGACTCCACCACGGTCAGGCACACGCCGTTCACCGCGATCGAATCCCCGTGCTTCGCGTCGGAGGTCACCAGCGGGCCGTCCACGGTCAGCCGCACACCGTCGCCGGTGTCCTCGACGGACACGACCGTGCCGAGCTCCTCGACGATCCCGGTGAACATGGGTCTCCTCCTCAGCGGCGAGCCGGCACGGCGCTGACGCGCACGTCCGGTCCGCTCATCGTGGTCTCTTCGATGTCCCACCACCATGCCTGCGAGACGCTCGCCACCCCGGCGTCGCCGAGCGCGGCCGGTCCCGAGCCCAGCAGCGCGGGCGCGAGGTAGGCCAGCACCCGGTCGACGCGCTCGGCGGCGACGAACGCCCCCGCCAGCGTCGGGCCGCCTTCCAGCAGCACGTCCACCACGCCGCGCCGCGCGAGCTCGTCGAGCACCGCGACCGGGTCCCCGCCGGGCAGCGTGATCGTGGCCGCCGAGTCGTCGAGCACCCGCGCGCCGTCCGGGACGGGGCGGTCGCCGACGACGACGCGCAGCGGCTGGCGCGGGCCGCCGTCGGCCTCCCGCGCGGTGAGCTGCGGGTCGTCGGCGAGCACGGTGCCGGTCCCGGCGACGATCGCGTCGACCCGGCCGCGCAGTTCGTGCACCTCGGCGCGGGAGGTGGCGGAGCTGATCCACTTGCTGCTGCCGTCGGCGGCGGCCGAGCGGCCGTCCAGGCTGGCGGCGTACTTCCAGGTCACGTGCGGACGACCGGTCCGGGCGAAGTGCAGCCACGCCCGCAGCGGGCCGCGCGCGACCTGCTCGCCGAGCAGCCCCGACTCGACCTGGATCCCGGCCGCGCGCAGGACTTCCGCGCCGCCCGCGGCCTTCGGGTTGGGGTCGGACACCGCGTGCACCACGCGGGCCACCCCGGCGGCGAGCAGCGCCGAAGTGCACGGCGGGGTGCGGCCGGTGTGCGTGCAGGGTTCGAGGGTCACCACGGCGGTGCCGCCGCGAGCCCGCTCCCCCGCCGCGGCCAGCGCCATCACCTCGGCGTGCGGGCCGCCCGGCGGCTGGGTGGCGCCCGTTCCGGCGACGTCGCCCGCCGCGTCGAGCACCACGCACCCCACCGGCGGGTTCGGGCTCGTCGTGCCGCGCACCCGCTCGCTCGCGGCGAGCGCGGTGAGCATCGCGGTGCGCGCCGGATCCGGCGCGGAGCCCGGTCCGGTCACTGCCGGGCGTGGGCGAAGTTCGGGGCGGCCTGGGAGCGCAGCGCCTCGATGGCGCGCGCCGGGTCCTCGGCCCCGTAGACCGCGGAGCCCGCCACGAAGCAGTCGACGCCGGCTTCGGCGGCCTGCTCGATGGTGGCGGTGTTGATGCCGCCGTCGATCTCCACGATGAGGTTCAGGTGCCCGGTGTCCACCAGGTTCCGCGCGGCGCGGGCCTTCTCCAGCACCTCGGTGATGAACTTCTGGCCGCCGAAACCGGGCTCCACCGACATCACCAGCAGCGTGTCGTAGTGCTTGAGCACCTCGACGTACTGGTCGAACGGCGTGCCCGGCTTGATCGACAGGCCCGCCTTGGCGCCGGCGGCGCGCAGGTCCTTGGCCACCTTGATCGGGTCGTGCGCGGCTTCGGCGTGCACGGTGACGTTGTGCGCACCGGCCTCGGCGTAGCCGATCGCCCAGCGGTCCGGGTCCTCGATCATGAGGTGGCAGTCCAGCGGGATGTCCGTGGCCTTGAGCAGCGACTCCACCACCGGGAGCCCCAAGGTCAGGTTCGGCACGAAGTGCGCGTCCATCACGTCCACGTGCACCCAGTCGGCGCCCTTGACGGCGTCGAGCTCGGTGGCGAGGCGGGCGAAGTCCGCGGACAGGATGGAGGGCGCGATCATCGGCTGGTTCGACACATGCGGGAGTGTAAATCTCACGCCCGCGCCCGCGGCCCACCACCCGCCGGAGCCGCCGCGACCTCCGACGTTCCTAGCGCGGCACGGCCCGCCCCCTCAGGGGCCCGTTCAGAATGATCTTTTGATCGTCGTCCTGTCAGCGGCGAAGCCGCTGAGCAGTGACCACCAGAGCAAGCCGACCACCGGCGGGTTCTCAGCGGTTTCCTCGCGAGGACAGCTTTTTCCCTCGTGGCGGAGCCACTCGGCGTCGGTGGTGCCGACATTCGCTTCCCCGCGCCGAGCACCGGCGCTCCTGCTCTGCGGCGCGCTGCTGGCGCTGACCGCGACACC